>CAZZKQ010000488.1:0-2900 GCA_964654875.1 uncultured Verrucomicrobiota bacterium
AGGCCTTCCCCCGCGTCTCGGCGTCTCGGCGTGAGTCCAGTCTTAACAGATCCTCACCCTCACCCACCACCTTCCGCCAGGATCTCGATCAGGTAGCGGAGCTCCTCCTCGGGGTCAGCCCCTTGGGGCAGGGTCTGGGCGATTTCGGATCGGACCGCCTCCCGGAATCGCAGCCGGATGCGGTGGATGGCCACCTTCACCGCCCCCTCGGTGATGCGCAGCTCACGGGCAATCTCACCGTGCGGGGGCAGTTCCGACCCACCCAGACATCCCCTCAACCGCTCGAACTGCGCCTCCCGACCCGCTGCCGCATACCCGGAGGCCACCCCATCGAAGGTGCGCCGGACGATCTCGGAAGCCCATTCCCGATCAAAGCGGGACACCTCCACGGCGTCCTCCGAGATCGATTCCTGCCCCGCCTCGTCGAGGGACAGGACCGTGGTGCCGCCTCCCCGTTTGAGACGGGAATCACGCTCTCGTTGGTCCGACTCGAAGTGCCGCAGCGCTCCCAGCAGATACGATCGGAACCGGCCGCGCTCCGATTCCGCCCCGGCCAGACGCCCCCCTTCGAGCAGGTGGGCGAAGAAGGCCTGTGTCTGCTCCCCAGCCATCATTCCCGCTCACCGGCTCTGGCGCCACTTGTCGAGCCCAACGGCAAGGACGATCACCGCGCCGATGATGATCTCCTGCGAGTACGTCTGCCATCCCAGCTGGTTGGTCCCGTTCCGCAGCAGGGCCATGATGAGGGCCCCGATGAGCGAGCCCGTGATGCTGCCGACCCCACCGTTGAGACTCGCACCGCCGATCACGACCGCCGCGATGATGTCCAGCTCCAGTCCGATCGCCACGGTGGGATCGCCCTGGGTGAGACGGGACATCTGCAGAAGACCGGCGAATCCGAAGAGGAGTCCCGCGATGCCGTAGGTCGATGCCTTCACGAGGCCCACCCGGACACCACTGTAGCGGGCTGCCGTCTCATTGGCGCCGATGGCGAAGACCTGTCGGCCGAAGACGGTCTCCCGGAGCAGCAACGCCATGGCCATCGAGAGTCCCAGCACGATCCAGACCCCGGGCGGGAGCGGCCAGAAGCCGGCCGGGTTCACCCGGGCCATCAGGAGTGCCACCGGGGAGTCCGGCGGGGCGTTGATCGTCTGGTTCTCCCCAAGCCACTTCGCGGCACCCCGGACGATGCCCATCATGCCGAGGGTCACGATGAACGGCATCATGCGGAACCCCGCAACGATGGCCCCGTTGAACAGTCCGATCAGCCCTCCAAGGGCGACAAGGAGCGCCGTGGTGGCCACGGGGCTCCAGCCAGCCACCAACAGCTTGGCCCCGAGGACGCCGGTGAAGGCCACGACCGAACCGACGCTCAGGTCGATGCCTCCACCCACGATGATGAGGGTCATCCCAAGGGCACCGACCGCGACAATCACGGTCTGGGTCAGGATGTTCTTCAGGTTGCCCCCGGTGAAGATGAACTCCCGCTCCTCGGTCAGCGAGAAGAGGCCGCACACGAGGAGGAGCCCCAGGAAGGGGCCTCCGGACTGGAGCAGTCGGATCCAGGTCTGTCGGGACGGATTCATGCAGCGGGACGTCGCAGAGCGTCCGGTTCCGGAGGGACTTGTCACCGTTTTTTGTCACTCTCGCGTTCCGATCCCTGTTCCCTAGGCTCGGAGAGCCGTCATGGAAGCCGTGATTCAACTCAGTCCAGAAGCGATCGTGCCTGGGCACGGTCTGTCGATGGCTCCTGTGCAGATCCGGGCAAGCCGGGGCTTCACACTGATCGAGCTGCTTGTCGTCATTGCGATCATTGCCATCCTGGCCGCTCTCCTCCTCCCTGCGGTCGCCAGGGCACGGCGGGCGGGACAGGGAGCGGTGGTGATGAACAACATGCGGCAGGTGGTTCTTGCAGCGACCTTGTATGCCGACGACCACCAGGACCGATTCCCGGCCACGATGCGTCCGGATGGGGATGGCCCGCCAGAGACGATCGGATTCTGGGACGTCCAAGGGTATCAGAACGCGCTGAACACCTACATCGGTGGCATGAAGGGGGGCGTGGACGCCTCCGGCAAGGCCCGATCGAACCGGCAGGTGTGGTTCGATCCCGTGGATCCAGACAGCCTGGAGCCAGCCATGTGGGGATCCTTCTCGGACAATGGGTTCGTGACCGGGATCGGGGCCAAGCTCGGGGATTTCCGTCGCCCGGGCGACACCATCTATGCGGCACCGCGGCACAGCCGATGGTCGAAGGTCGTCGGGGTCACGGTGCCTGATCCCCTTCCGGTCGCCTCTCCCCAGCACCCGTTCTGGTCCAGCGAGTACTTTGACATGTGTCTCGATCCCTGGAGCGACAGTGGGGACCCCTCCGACCCCTTCCACTGGACCCGCGGGCGTGCGGCGCCACCGGTCGACCTCCTTCCTGGTGCCGCGGGGGCCACTGGCTGGGCGCTGCAGGTGGATGGCCGCAACCCGGTGGTCGCCCCGAAGGGCGAGGGACGACACGGGCGACGAGGATTCTACTCCTTTTGTGATGGCAGTGTCCGACGGATGCCGTTTGAAGCCACCTACCGAGGCGTCGACGACAACCAGTGGAACGTCCGCTGAGAGGGATGATCCGGCGTGGGCCTCACGCGAAGATGCGAGGAAGGTCGGAGGGAACCGACGGAGCTAAGGCTCATTGGGTGCCTGCTCCCGTACCGAGTGCTGCACGGCAACCCCTCACCCAGCGGCGATTCTCTCGACGAAGTCGGCGGCGTTCCCCGTGACAACCGACCAGTCGAGGTCGCGCCGGACCCGGTCCGAGGCGGCCCGTCCCCAACGCTGCCGCTCCGCCAATGGCGTCTCCAGCCAGGCAAGGACCACCGCCGCAAGGTCGGCACCGTGGAAGCGCGCGC
>CAZZKQ010000489.1:0-2898 GCA_964654875.1 uncultured Verrucomicrobiota bacterium
CCAGGATGTGGACCTCCCGTTCCGCAAGGCGACGGGTCACCTCGTGGAGGCGTCCGAGTCGGTTGGGCAGGAAGACGCTGAATTGGTTGATCGGCTCAGCGTCGCGTTCCCGGGCGATGGCGGTCGGCATGCGCCCAGTATCGGTACCGCGCACCGAGCGGCAAGGAAGGGCTGAGCCGATGGACCCGGCAGAGGGGCCTCTCTCGTACTGCCGCCATCCGGGCCCAGGAGCATCCGGGCACGAGTCGCGCTCCCGGCCGGTCCTCGCCGAGGCCTCCCGACCCCCTGAGTTGGGGGTTGTTGACGGAGCCCGGACCTCGGAGATTGGCTCCCACTCCACTCCCGACCACCGAATGGCCAGCCCCGAACCCACGACCTCCGTCCCGGATGCGCGCGCCCCGGGGGGCGGCGCGTCGACAGGGTCCTGGGTCCGGGTCCTGCAGGGTCGGTGGGCGCTCGTGACGGTACTTGTCCTGTCGATCGTCTGGCTCGATGGGGGTGGGATCCTGGCTGAAGGGGTTCCCGAGGCCCGCGGACACTGGGCATTCCAGCCGGTCCGCCCCCTCGCTCCTCCCGTGATCGGTTCCGATGCCACCGCGGGCAACCCGATCGATGCCTGGATCCGATCGCGATGGGGCAGTCCGGATCCCGGCCCATCCCCGGAGGCCGACCGTGCCACGCTGATACGGCGGGTGTCGTTCGTCCTGCTGGGACTCCCTCCAACGCCGGAGGCCATCGAGGCGTTCGTGTCGGATCCGTCGCCCGATGCCTATGGGCGGATGGTGGACCGGCTCCTGGCCTCCCCGCGGTATGGCGAGCGCTGGGGCCAGCATTGGCTGGAGGCGGCGGGCTATGCGGATTCCAACGGCTATTTCAATGCCGACACCGACCGTCCGCTCGCCTACCGCTATCGCGACTACGTCATCCGTTCCCTGAACCGCGACACGCCCTTCGACCGATTTGTTCAGGAGCAGATGGCTGGTGACGAGCTGAGCGGCTGGCATCCGGGTGAGCCGGCCAGCCCGGAGGTCATTGAGCTGTTGGAGGCGACCCATTTCCTGCGCAACGGTCAGGATGGCTCCGGCGAGAGCGACGGAAACCCGGACGAGGTGCGGGTCGACCGCTACTACGCCCTCGAGGGAGCGGTGCAGATCATCGGGTCGAGCCTCCTGGGAATGACCTTCCAGTGCGCCAAGTGTCACGACCACAAGTTCGAGCCCATCACGCAGCGCGACTACTACGCGCTCCAGGCGGTGCTCTATCCGGCGTTCCACATCGATCGTTGGGTGAAGCCCAATGACCGGGTGGTCGACGCCCATCCGGCAGGCGTGCTGGAGGACTGGACCTGTCGGCAGGGGGAACTCGATGCCGAACAGGCCCGCCTCAGCGCGGCCTTCACGGCGTGGTGTGCGACGAATCGTCCAGCAGGGCGCCTTCTGTTGGCCGACGCCTTCGACGGCGATGGGCCGATCGGACCGCGTTGGACCGCGACGGTCCCAGGAGACGACCAGCCGGCGGGTTCGCCACCGGTCCGCCTCGACTCCTTCGAAGCACCCGGTGCCGCGGTCCGGGACGGGGTGCTGCATCTGAAGGAGGGAGGTGGTGGTGGCGACCGTTGGTTGGCGACGCGGCAGGTCTTCGACTGGAGACCCTCGGCTCCGGGATGTTGGATCGAGGCGTCCTTCGACCTGGTGGCTCTACGGGTCGACGAGGCCGAACGCCCGGCGGAACGGGTGGGCTACGTCCTCGCGGCGCACGATTTCGACGACAGCGGTCCGGTCGGAGGGGGCAACCTCCTGGTGGATGGCCATCCCGGCGGGGCAACAATGGTGCACCTCGACTATCCGGGGCGCGATGCCAAGGGGCTTGGGGATCTCGGAGCCAGCCGCTACGAGGCCGGTCATCGCCACGGGGTCCGCATCACCGCGGGCGAGAAGGGTCGGTTTACCCTGCAGGCCGTCCATGACGGTGCCGTCGAAGGGAAGGGGATCGAGCTCTCCGCGGAACAGCTGCCGCCCGGGGCCTTCGCCTTCGAGTACTGCTGCGGACGCAGCTTCATTGTCGACAACGTCCGGATCGAGACATCGGACGATTCCAATCCGGACTGGGTCCGGAGTCAGGCCGAGTACACCCGGCGTCTTGCGGTGCGGCGTCAGGAACTGGATCGGGAGATGGCCGCACTCCAGTCGCGCCGGACACCCCGACCCGCACGGATTGCCTGGATGACGGATGTGGGTCCCGAGCCGCCCATCGTCCCACTGCTGCGTCGGGGCAGTCCCAAGACCCCCGGCGAACCGGTCGAGCCGGCGGTCCCGGAGTTCCTGCGCGTCGCGGGTCGCTCCATGACCTGGCCCCCGCCTGCGCCGGGGTCCCGGACGACGGGGCGGCGTCTGGCGTGGATCCGATGGCTCACCGAACCCGGATCGCCGCAGGCCGGCCTGCTGGCCCGGGTGACGGTCAACCGGGTGTGGCAGGGCCACTTCGGGGAGGGACTCGTCGGCACGCCCGACAACCTGGGCCTCAGCGGCGCAAGGCCCCGCAATGCCGGCCTCCTCGAATCCCTCGCTGCCGCGTTCATCGATTCCGGCTGGAGCCTGAAGGCATTGCATCGGCGGATCCTGCTGTCCGAGACCTTCCGGCAGTCGTCCCGGTCGCGTCCCGAGGCCACCGCCGTGGATCCCGACAACTCGCTGCTGTGGCGGTATCCCCTCCATCGACTCGACGCCGAGGCGATCCGGGATGCGATGCTCGCGGTCGCCGGGGTGCTCGGTCCCAAGAGCGGAGGCCCCTTCGTCCCAACCCCACGTCGTGGGGATGGGGAGGTTGTGGAGGATCCGACGCATCCGGAGGCCCGGTCCCGTTCCGTGTTCCTGCAGCATCGGCGCACCCAGGTGCCGA
>CAZZKQ010000490.1:0-2895 GCA_964654875.1 uncultured Verrucomicrobiota bacterium
CTCGGCACCGCGAAGCGCGGGCTCGCGAGGAAGACGAACGCCCCGAGCACCAGCCACCAGGCGAGCTTCCGCGGTCCCTCGCTGGAGCGGACCCAGTGGACGCAGACCAGGAGGAATGCGGCCACGTAGACCGGCATCGTGTTGTAGAAGGGGGAGAGGCGGTTGAAGAACACCTCACGCGACGCCTTGGCCCGATCGGGGGCCAGCTGGCGTTGGGAGGCCAGGAACGCGTCGTAGCGCCCCAGCGCGGCGTTGAAGCCGGTCGCATCGCCGTTCCGGAACGCGGTGCTGAGGGCCGCCCAGTGGCCGACCGCGGCGGGAAGGGGTTCGTTGCGGATGTGGGACAACAGCGCCTCGCCCGTGCGACGCCACGTCGCCTGGGGTCCGATTCCCTCCGGAGGGATGATCAGCGGTGCCTCCATGCCGCCTGCCGCATCATAGCGGTTGGCATAGCGCAGGAGGGTCTCGAAGGCGTTCGTGGAATAGGCCCGGCCCGCCTGCTGATCCCGCAGCGCGGCGACACCCGGCGGGATCGCCGCCTCGAAGTCCTTCAGCTCCGCCCCGAAGTCCGTGGTGTCCTGCGGATGCACCGTGTTCTTCAGCCGCATGTAGAGCGTGAGGGCGTTGCGCAGCTTCAGCAGTTCCTGATCGAACGCATCGCGCTGCGAGGCGTCCTTCTTCGTCGCCAGGATCCGCTTCGCCTGGTCCTCGATCTCCTTGAACCCCGGCGAGATCTGGTTCCAGGAGTAGTGCTTCCCGTCCTCGCCGAGCGACTCGTTCTTGCCCGGAAGCCTCAGCATCGAGATCAGGTCGGGATGGTCGACCCGGAAGGCCTTCCGGGCGTCCGCGGCCTCGGGTCGCATCATCACCTCGGCGATCCACTCCGTGGCGGGGAGGGTCCGCTTCTCCTTCGCGTCGTACAGGGAATACCGATGGCGGATCTGGATCAGCGAGTTCCGGCCGAGGGAGTCGAGGGGTTGATGCCGGCCGTTGAAGACGATCGGCACCCGGGCGAGGGCCGCGAAGTCCGGTCCGGGATCAGCCGCATGGGAGGGCAGGCCAAGGAGGCCGAGGAGGACGAGCAGGAAGCCCAGGAGCGGGTGGGAGCGGTTCATCGGGCGGGACGTTTGCGGAGGAAGCCGACCAGGTGGATGGAGAACTGCACCAGCAGACCGAGTCCCACCACGATCGTGCCGATGTAGGGCGTCAGCCATGTGGGATTGCGGACCACCTGGAAGACCGTCACCGGCTTGTTGTCGAGGTTCATCGAGGAGGAATCCATCTGGTGCTGGAAGAAGGTCAACCCGCCATACCGCAGCGGATTGTTCATGTAGATGTCGACCTCCCGGTTCTCCCCGGTGGCGGGATGGTCGATGCGTACCCGGCTCTGGAAGTTCTTCGGGACATCCGTGCCCGGGTACACCTCATGGGTCACCCGCTGGAGAATCAGGGAGAAGGGCTCGTAATAGCGCTCCGGACGCAGGACCAGCGTGTAGCGCTTCCCGCCGACCTCGAAGGTCTGCGGCGCCATGATCTGGTCGACCAGCCGGCGCGCCCGGACGAACGGCGATCCATCACCCCGCTTCTGGAACGACCTCATCCAGCCGACGAAGAGCACGTTGGCCATGTCGGCATCGCCCGCCCAGCCCGACAGCGCCCAGCGTCCGAGGTTCTTCCCGTCGGTCCCCAACACCTCCACGACCGCGCTCGGGACATTCTTGCTGTCCATCTCATGGGTCTCCGGGATGCCCTTGAACTCGAATTCGCGTCCGATCCCGGAGAAGTCCTCGCCCGACTTCGGGTCGTTGCGGAGCTCCGGATCGGAGTTGGGGTGGTAGTCCACGAGGCGGAGCCGGAAGGGCAGGGAGGCATTCTGGAGTTCCGCACCCGGACGGAGCAGTGGCTGCGGGAAGGCGACTACCTGGTCCATCGAGGCGTCCGGGGCATCGGTGAGGACCGCGATCTCCGACTCCTGGAATCCCTCGGTGTAGTTCCGGAACTCGCCCTCGGCGAACCTCATCCGGCTTTCCCGGGCAAACATGTCGGTCGTGAGCTGTCCGATCAGCAGCAGGATGATGCCGATGTGGGTGAGGAAGATGCCCGACTTCTTCCAGGAGAACTGGAAGCGGGTCATGTGGGCGGCGATCAGGTTTGCCAGGAGCAGGAACCCGAGCAGATAGCCGCCGGGCAGCGGGATCTTGAGCCAGCGCCAGTCGGGCGCGTGGGGTGACCAGACCGCCCAGTAGGATCGGAAGTACTTCGCCTGGGCGAGGTACAGCCCATCCTCGGTCTGGGCCAGGGTGCCGAAGAAGACGACCGCGATGCTGAACGCGAGCAGGATCACGGTGAGGCGCAGGGAACTCAGTGCCTTCAAGGGCAGCCGCCAGAGGGCCACCGGCCCGGTGGGTTCGGAAGATGGGCGGGTGGGGGAGGACGTGGCGCTCATGGAACGAATGCGGACTCGGTCTCGGACGCGGATCGGCGGCAGGACTTCATGGATACTTCACGGACCGGATGAATTTCTCGAAGTTCCCCCGCTCGGACTGCACCAGCGCCGCATCGCCAGTGAGCTTGTAGAACCAGGTCCGATCGCTTCGGGACACGATCGCGCCAAGCAGACGTCGACCGGCGGCTTCGCCGGTGCCGACCAGATCGACCACGGTCGCCGTCTCACCACCCGAGAGGGACAGGCTTGTGAGGGTCTTCTGGAGTCCGGCCTCGTCGACAGGGTCGAGTCCGAACTGGCCGCGCCAGCGGTTGACGTTGGCCAGGAGTCCGCCCGCGGCAGGGCCAAGAGCCACGACCGAGAGATCCCCGGTCTGTCCGCCCGGTCCGCCCAGGGCGAAGCTGGCGAGCCGCATCGTGGAGGCCGGGGCGGATTTCCAGGTCGACGGC
>CAZZKQ010000491.1:0-2894 GCA_964654875.1 uncultured Verrucomicrobiota bacterium
ACCGATGGTCTAGCGGGCATCCTTGTGGCGATGCTCGGGGCTTCGTGGACGGCCGCCTGACGCCATGAGGTCCCGGGGCCGCCGGCCCAGGGGACCGGTATCGTGGGGCGCCCGATCCGGTCATGACCTCTGATCCAAGCCAGTCCACCCCTGAAGCCACCGATCCGAAGCCCACCCCGGCGCCGGCAACGCCAGGAGGATCGGAGGCACCGCGACCGCGTCGACGCCCCCGGTATTCCGGACGGAATCCACGTCGATTCGAGGAACGGTACAAGGAGCACGATCCGACGCGATACTCGGCCGATGCGGCGAAGATCGAGGCCTCCGGGAAGACGCTCGCCGGGAGCCATCGCCCCATCCTGGTGGAGGAGATCCTCGGCGTGCTGGATCCGAAGCCCGGTGAGACGGCGGTGGACTGCACCCTCGGATACGGCGGCCACGCACGCCGGCTGCTGGAGCGGGTCACTGCGGGTGATGCACCCGGACGGTTGCTCGGATTGGATGTGGATCCCATCGAACTCCCGAAGACCGAGTCGCGTCTGCGGTCCCTGGGCTTTGGCGAAGCGGCCTTCGTAGCCCGCCGTTCCAACTACGCCGGAATGGCCAAGGTCCTGGGTGAACTCGGATGGGGCACCGCCGACGTGATCCTCGCCGACCTCGGTGTCAGCTCGATGCAGCTCGACGATCCGCAGCGGGGGTTCACCTACAAGCAGGATGGACCGTTGGACCTGCGCATGAACCCCCAGCGATCCCCGTCCGCCGCCCAATGGCTCGCCACCGTGGGCGAAGCCGACCTCGAGGGTGCCCTGCAGTCGGGTGCCGACGAACCCTACGCCGCCGTACTGGCCCGGGGCCTGGTACGGGCCCGCGCCGTGGAACCCATCATCCGGACGCGTCAGCTGGCCGGACTGATCCGCAGCCTGCTACCCGAGCGGTCGAAGGAGGACCAGGACCTGTCGGTGCGCCGGGTCTTCCAGGCGATCCGGATCGTTGTGAACGACGAGTTCGGCGGCCTCGATACCTGGCTACGTCTTCTGCCGGGATGTCTGGCTCCGGGCGGCCGGGTGGCGGTCCTGACCTTCCACAGCGGCGAGGACCGACGGGTGAAGCAGGCGTTCCGGGTGGGCTTGGACCAAGGGATCTACAGCGCGATCGCCGACGAGGTGATCCGGGCCGGGCCGGAGGAGCAGCGCGCCAATCCCCGTTCGAGCTCCGCAAAGCTGCGCTGGGCGGTACGGGCAGCAGGAGACAGTTGAGTGTGGCGTGTCGCTCCAGCCCCGCTGGGCCTTGAACTCTCAGCTCTCAACTCTCAGCTCTCAACTTTCCTCCCCCGCCCCTACTCCACGCGGATCCGCAGGAACTGGGTCTCCACCGGCTTCAAGGCAACCCGGGTGGACACCGGGCCCACGAACCGCGCCACCAGCGACCAGTCCCTCAACGAGACAGACGATTCCAGCCGCCAGACCGTCGTCGGCGCGCAGTCGATCGCGAGGACCCACTCACCGTTCTCGATCCGATAGGAGGTCCAGGATATGCCCGGAGCCACGGGATCCGCCCGCCCGGCGGATCCGCCCACGAACGTGCTGCGACGCCACGACTCCGGAGCCGACAGCTCGGCTGCGGAACCCGGGGTGGTGCGCGTCGAAACCAGGGAATACCCACCGCCATCCGCCTGTACCGGCCACGGCGAAACGGTTCCATAGGTGAACTCGAGCAGCGCCTCGCCACCGCGACCCGCCTCGAGCACCACGCGCTCACCGGCGTTGTCAAGCGCCCCCGAATACGGGCCGAAAACAGGCACCGAGGCGTCAAGCTGATGATGCGCCCGGAAGGCCGGTGTGTTGGTCGATCGGATGACGACCCCATGGGCTCCGGGAGCCAGTCGTGACCCCAGCGGGAAGGTGTAGTCGATGCCGTTCCCGAATCTCAGCCCCTCCAGTACGAGCTCCTCGGTTGGATGGGCGTTGTGCAGCTCGAGGAACTCGAAGCCTTCGGGCGGCGGGTTGTACATCACCTCGGTGACCCTCAGGAATTCGCGCAGGGCGTCTGCCTGGGGGATGGCCCCGGCGGTGAACTCCACCGGCACCGACCACGAACTCGTCCGCCCTTCGGCATCCGTGACACGGACCCTCGCCCGATAGAGACGCCCCACTCGGAGGACACCGATCGGGACGGTCATCGTCTCCGAGTCCGGACCCAGCTCGCCGGATTCCCAGACCGATTCGATCTCGTAGGGCATCGGACGGTCGGGGTGCCACCCGGGGTGATTGGTCCGGGAGATCTCGCCCACCCGCCATTTCACGGAGCGCAGGGGCGCCGAACCGGAATAGGCCTCCCGACGAAGCCGGATCGCATGCACCGGGTAGCCGTCGGGTCCGATGTAGGACAACACGGGTCGACCAGGAATCGCGGGATCGGCCGAGAGGGTGTCGAGGGAGAACCCACGGTCGCTGGCGCGATAGGTGACGTACCGCTTCATCAGCTGCGCCGCACCCGCGAACGTCTTCGACACCGTGGGGTAGGGCGAAAACTTGTAGTACAGCCCCTGTCCCGCCTTGGAGGTGTTGACGAGGCTGCCGTTGCTCATGATCGGGTTGTAGTCCCAGCGGGCCCGGTCGGCGTCGATGATGCTGAACGCATTGGTTCCACGGACCCGCAGGGCCATCTCATCGATCAGGCGATAGGCCTCGTCCTCGTTCCAGAGCAGATCACGGATCTCCCGGACCCGATTCCGGAACTCCCGGTTGAGCGCCGGAAAGGCCGGGTTGGATCCGAAGTTCGAAAGGACCCGGCTCTTGAACGGCTCGTTCCCACCCTGGACCCCCGCCCGGTACATGGTGTCGGCCCAGGTGAGGTCCAGATCCCATGGCAGCACCGTCCAACGCCCCGTGCCC
>CAZZKQ010000492.1:0-2884 GCA_964654875.1 uncultured Verrucomicrobiota bacterium
CGAGGCAGTTCTCAACCCCCGTAGTGCTGAGCCCGTAGCCCTCCTCCATAAGGTGCGGCAGGTAGTGGTGGACCGTCCAGCCCAGGCGTCCGAGTCCGGTCTTCAGCAGCGTGGTCGATGTGACGCCGTCGACATCGTAGTCGCCGAAGATGACCACGGATTCGCCTCGGGTCCTCGCCTCCATCAGGCGGGCGACGGCCCGGTCCATGTCGGGTAGACCGAAGGGGTCGGAGAGCAGCCGGAGGCGTGGCTCGAGGAAGAGGCGCGCCGATTCCGGGTCGGCCAGGTCGCGCTGAACGAGACAGCGGGCGAGGAGGGGGTCGATGTCCAGCATCGAGGCCAGCCGCCGGCACGCCTCCGGATCGGCCTCGGCGATCGTCCAGCGACACCTCATGCGAAGAGACCTCCGAGTCGACGCAACAAGGGTTCGGAATACTGGCGCCAGAGGTGGAGGATGAGGGCGGACTGGATGTGGATGAGGAATCCGATGTAGGCCGAGGCGGCGACGGTGGCGAGGTAGCCCATCCAGAGCACGACGCCGTCCTCTTCCATCATGCCGGCGGCGACGAGGACGATCCCGATCGATGGGGTGAGGTTGGAGAGGGGGATGATGGGAGGGATCGGGGCGGCAAGGACGATGCCGCCGTAGATCAGGATCAGCGCGTTGACGCGTCGGGCGGTGTCCCCGCGGATCCATGCCTTGGCCCTCGGCCGGGTGGCCTTCTCGATCCAGTGGACGACCCGGATGCTGGCGCGGACGACCCCTGCGAGCACCTTGCCATCGATCCGGCGTTCCCCCAGGCGGCGGGGCAGCCGCGGGGGCCGGCCCTGGAAGATCCGCCATGCAAGGAGGGCGATCACCACGCCGAAGACGTTGCTGACCCCGGGGAGCGAGAACGGCGCCATGAAGGGCAGACACAGGAGGATGATCAACGCGTAGGGTCCCCGGTCCGCGGTCTGCGTGAGCAGCTGGTTCAGATCGAGGGGCCGGTCGCCCGGAGTGGAGACGATCCGGGACAGCTGTTCCGAGAGGGAGACCGGACCCGGTGCGGAGAAGCCCCCGGACCCAGCGTTCGGCCGTGTGGACTCCTCGGCCGGGTTCATGACGTGGACCCGTCGTCGTCCGACACCGTGCGGCCTCCCAGAAGCACCGAGGCCAGCATCGAGGTCAGGATCGTGCCCACGACGAATCCCAGAGATATGTTGGTGAGGTAGTCCCCCAGCCAGAGCTTGAGCCAGTGCTCGGCGACCATCTTGGCCCCGATGAACATCAGCACCAGGGCGAGCCCGTACTTCAGCAGACGGAAGTAGCCCATGAGGCTGGCCAGCACGAAGTAGAGGGAACGGAGGCCCAGGATCGCAAAGACGTTCGAGGTGAAGACGATGAACGGGTCCTTGGTCACCCCGAAGATGGCCGGGATGGAGTCGAGGGCGAAGACCACATCGGTCGTCTCGACCATGACGAGCACGAGGGCGAGAGGCGTGAGCATCCGGCGTCCCGCCTGCACCGTGACGAACCGCTCGCCGTCGAAGTCCTGGGTCAGCGGGAAGAGCCGACGCGCCAGGCGCACCGGGACCGAGTTCTCGGGTTCGACCGCGCCCCCGTCCTCTCCGGCCGCGAGCATCCTGATGCCGGTGAACAGGAGGAAGGCCCCCATGAGGTAGAGCGTCCAGTGGAAGCGCTGGATCAGGGCGGCCCCGGCGAGGATCATGACACCGCGCATGACCAGGGCCCCGAGGATGCCCCAGAAGAGGACCCGTCGCTGCCAGGGGGCCGGCACCGCGAAGTAGCGGAAGATCATCGCGATGACGAACACGTTGTCCATCGACAGCGACAGCTCCACCACGTAGCCCGTGAGGAACGTGGTGGACTGCTCGGCGGTCCAACCGGAGATCAGGTGGGGGGCTCCCACGAGCGCGAAGGCGACAGCGCAGGCGGCCCAGACCGCGGTCCAGACCAGCGCCTCCCGGAACCGGACCTCGCGGCTCTCGCGGTTCAGGACGCCCAGGTCCAGAGCGAGGGCCGCGAGGACGAACCCGACGAAGCCGAGCCAGTGCCAGGGAGTGATGGCGGCGAGCACAGGGGGGACCGTACCGGAGAACGGGCGCAGTGCCAGTGTGGGAAAGGAAAAGGCCGGCAGGAACCGGCCTTTGGTGCGCTGGATCCGGGAAACCCGGGCTCTTCAGCGGGTCTGGGTCAGTTTCACCGCGATCTGCTTGTCGAGCTCCGCGGCCAACAGGATGTCGGTGCCGCCCGCACGGGTCCGGACCTGCACGAACGTGCGGGCCACGCCGGTCTCGATCTCGTCGACCCGGAACCAGACCGACTTGTTGTCGACCTTCGCGGTCAGGGTGTTGTCGATCAGGTTCTCCCCGGTGATCGTCCCGTTGTAGGCCAGCACGTCCTTGGCGGCCTTGAACACCTGCGCGACGGACCTCTGGTAGCGGCTCTCGATCTTGTCCTGGGCGAAGGGCACGCCGAAGCGCTTGGAGCCGGTCTCGGTGGAATAGCAGCCAGCCGCCGAGAACGCGGCCACGGCGAGGAGTGCGGACAGAAGGATTCTCATGACGCAGGCGATGCAAACACAGAGGACCGGACCGTCAAGCCTTGCCTGTGACAGAAGCCCAAGGCGATGGGGCCTCAGCGCACGGGCTCCGGAATCACCCGAAGAAACCTGGGGCAGGTCGGTGCGGAGGTCGGAGCGGTCTGCCGGACCACGAATTCCTCGGGCCCGTCGTCCACGATCTCGCAGTCCATCGAGGCGGTACGCCACGAAAGGCAGTCGTCGGACACCTCGATGCGCCAGCGGACGGGACGATCCCGGCGACGCGGTACCCGGATCTCGAGGAATTCCTGGCCGGACCGGGTCTGCAGGGACGGCTG
>CAZZKQ010000493.1:0-2878 GCA_964654875.1 uncultured Verrucomicrobiota bacterium
CGCTCCTCCGGCCGCTGCATGAGCTGAAGCAGTTCCTCCTGGAGGATTTCGCGCAGGAGGGACTCGACGGTCTCGAGGGTGAGGGGGCGTCCGGTGAGCTGGGCGTAGGCGGCGACGCGGGTGAAGGCTCCCTCGAGGCGGCGGACGTTGGTGCGGATGCGGGTGGCGAGGAAGTTGGTGATCTCGGGCGGGAGATGGGAGCCGAGGGACTTCTCGCGGGCGCGGAGGATGGCGAGGCGGGTTTCGACGTCGGGGGGCTGGAGGTCGGCGGTCTGGCCCCACTCGAAGCGGGAGATGAGGCGTTGCTCGAGGCCCTGAATCTCGTTGGCCGGGCGGTCGCACGTGAGGACGATCTGCTTCCGGGCCTCGTGGAGGGCGTTGAAGGTATGGAAGAACTCCTCCTGGATGCGCTCCTTGCCCGCGAGGAACTGGATGTCATCGACGAGGATGACGTCGAGCTGGCGGTAGCGGCGGCGGAACTTGACGACGGAGTGGGTTTGGAGGGCGTCGATGAACTCGTTGGTGAACTTCTCGCAGCTCAGGTAGGCGACCTTGGCGTTGCGCTTGGAGGCGAGGACGTGGTTGCCGATGGCGTGGAGGAGGTGGGTCTTGCCGAGGCCGACGCCGCCGAAGAGGAAGAGGGGGTTGAAGGCGCGTCCGGGGCTTTGGGCGACGGCGAGCGCCGCGCTGTGGGCGAACTGGTTGTTGTTTCCGACGATGAAGGTTTCGAAGGAGTTCTGCGGGTTGAACGGGGGCTCGACGACCCGGGCGGTCTCGGTTTCCTGCGTTGCGGTCGTTCGCGCGGGCTCCGCAGGGAGGTGCGCCGCCGTTTCCGCACCCGGGGGCGGCTGCTGCGCGGGCGGATGGGCGATGGGATTCGACGTGTCCACGACGAACGTCACCTGCATGGGGCGAACGGCGGCCCGGCTGACGACGGAGCGAAGGAGCTCGTGGTAGTTGTCACGGAGCCAAACCTCGCAGAAGTCGTCGGCAACGATCAGCTCGATGGCATCGCCCTCGATGCGTCCCGCGCGGACGGGGGAGAACCAGAGGGCAAAGATCTCGGCCTTCAACATGCCGCGCAGGAGGCTTTGCGCGGCGGTCCAGATGGCTTCGGCGGATGGCGACATGTGGTGGGGCAAGGGTTGGGAGGCGGGGGGGGAAGACAAGAGTTTATTCACGCGACGTGTGAAGCGGGGTTGTAACCGACGGGTTTCCAAACGTTTGCGGCGCAAACCCGAGGCGGGCAGACGGGTGCGACGCGGGAGGTACGGCTCCCGTCGTTGTTTTGCAAAGCCCTGAAATACAATGATTTAAACACTAAATGTTGCCGCTGTCCGGAGGGCCTTTTGGAACGGTTCCGAAGCCATGCGCCGGATGGCGGGCGAGGCTTTTAGGCGAGCCCATCCCAGGGAACGAGCGAAACATGTTCCCGGTTCTTCACGAGTTGTTCACAGGGTGTTTTTCCGCTGGATTTCGGTGTTTTTGAACGGGTGAAACCACGTCGGCAGCCACCCGGACGCGGGATCCCGCGGAGGCGGACGTTGGCGTCTCGGCACGGGATGCGGCCGGGTCCGGCACCTTTTGGGGTACGGAGGGTGATCGGGGCAGCGCTTGGCTCCGCCATGCATCGACGGTGCGCGCGCGGACCTGGGCTGCCTGGAGCTTCGCCGGGCCGATTCAGCGGGATCGGTCGGCTTAGCCGGCCCGCGCCTCGCTCACTCCTCGGCTTGCGGAAGCATCTGCTTCGCAATCACTTCCCTCCCAACTGAATCGATCCGGCTTAGGCCCTGAGTGCGCTGGGTCGTCGTTGCACGCGCAATCCCCAGGCGTCCTCGACCCCCTCGAACGTCAGGCGTCCGCCGACGTTGCGGACGCCTTGGTAGGGGTCGTTGGTGATGAGGACGTTGCCGTCGAGGTCGAGGTGGTCGGTGAGCGCGGCGAGGTGGGCGGCGGCGGTGATGAGGACGGAAGACTCGATCATGCAGCCGAGCATGGTTTGGAGGCCCTGGGCGCGGGCGGCCACGAGGGCCTCCTTGCCACGGGTGACGCCGCCGGTCTTGACGAGCTTCACGTTGACGCCGTGGACGCACTCGGCGCAGCGCGTGGCGTCGGCGGCGCCCTGGTACAGCTCGTCGCCGATCAACGGCAGGGGGGAGCGTTCCTTGAGCCATGCCCAGTCTGAAGTGGGAAGGCCGGGCGGCATGGGTTGCTCCACGAACTCAATGCCCCCGCGCGACGCGAGCCACTCGATGCGGCGGAGGGCCTCCTCCTTGGTCTGCCATGCGGCGTTGGCATCGACGCGGAGGGTGCGCCCGCATGCGGCGCGTTGGACGGCGGCGAGGTTCTCGGCGTCCATGGGGCTGCCGAGCTTCATCTTGAGGAGGACATACGCGGCCGCCTCCTCGGTCTTGGCGGCCATCTTCTCGGGCGTGTCGATGCCAATCGTGAAGGACGAGACGTGGCGGCCTTCCGCAAACGGACCAAGGCCGAGGAACTCGCAGAGTGGTTGGCGCGCGGCCCGCGAGGCACCGTCCAGCAGGGCGATGTCGAGGGCGCACTTGGCGGGGGAGTTGCCGGGAGCGACGGACTCGACGTAGGCAAGGCTGGCGGCGGGGTCGTCGAAGGAAAGGCGTGCCGGGTCCACGCGCGACAGGAAGGCGGACACGGTCTCGTGGGACTCGTGGTACTGGCTGGAGGGCGAGGCCTCGCCGAGGCCGGAGCGGCCCTCGGCGTCGCGCAGTTGGACGACCACGACGGGATACACGCTCTTGCCGCCGCCGCGGCCGACGTCGGTGGCGATGGCCCAGGAGTGGCGGAGGGCGAGGTCGATGCGGTTCGCAACCAACTGCATGGGCGGCAGGCTAGGGAAGCGGGG
>CAZZKQ010000494.1:0-2867 GCA_964654875.1 uncultured Verrucomicrobiota bacterium
TCCCCGATCGAGACCCTGCTCCAGCGCACTGAGATCGATCTCGACGGCGCCCGGGTGGGAACCCGTCGGGGGAATCCTGAACTGGATCCGATCGAGGATTCCGTTCAGCGGATTGGCGTCGAGATCCACAGACACCGTCAGCATGGCCGGATCGGTTCCCTCCAGAAGATACACCAGCCGCCCCTTCAGGGGTCCGGAGTCGGACGCCAGCACGGCCTCTCTCAGGGGGGCGCCATGGGTGAAGTCCAAGGGGCTCGAGGCCATGTCCTGGATCGTCGGTCCGGTGAGATGGAACTCGAGGAGGTTGGGTCGGACCTCGGGGAGCCGGTCCGTCAGCGGAGCGCGGTTCGATCCCGACGGGATCCCGAGCACCGATCCCCAGGACTCGTTCAGGCCCTGCCGGGGGAAGCCGCTTGCCCCATCGACAGGCTCGAAGACCTCGCTCCGGTCTCCACCGGCCCGGAGGGAATACTGGTATCCGGCATGACGCCCTTGGTTCTCATTTGGGGCATACCAGCGGTTGCGCAGGACCTCTGTCAGGTTCTTGTCGCCATCCGAGGTGATGGGCAAGGCCACCTCCACGGTGCCGTGGTACCAGAGGTGGACGTCGTCGTGGGGGAGAAAGTAGCCCCCGGAGGTGTCGACCCAGTCGTCGAGGCTCCGGACGAATGCGCCCCGTGGAACCGTGCCGACCGGCATGAACAGGGTCTGGAAGTAGGCATCCGCGAAGAGAACATTCTCGTAGATGCCGTCGACAGTGGTCCCGTCCTGGATGAACCAGCCCGCGGGTGGCAGGAGGCCGTCGCTGAAGCCATCGTTGTTCAGCGGATGGGGATCGAGCAGCGTCAGGTGGTCCACCACCACGCCGCGCTGGCCCAGTCGCTTGCTGATTTCCGCGACCAGGGAGCCGCCCCGTGAGAATCCCACCAGGTGGAGGGGCAGGCGTGCGACAGGGCCGCGCAACTCGGGAATGAGTGTCGAGGAGAGCAGGGCATCCGCGATCTTCGGTCCGACGACCGTGGTGCTCTCAGGCAGGCCGTCGATGGGGATGAGGGCCCCGGAGAATGGATTCCAGTCGAGGAGGAGGAGCACGTCTCCGGACGGGTCCAGGGAGGGGGAGGTGCCCTCCAGAAGCTCGGCCTGAAGATTCCGGTCGCGGTCGAATCGGAGCAGGTACACCGGCGGCGACGAGGAACCGAACTCGGCTTGCCTCCGGGGATGCCGTGCCATGGCCTGGCCCATCCGGGTCACCCAGTCCTCGGCCTTCTCATAGAGACCATGGGTGACCAGCGTCGCGACGCCCGCGAGTGCCGGTTGGGAGAGGAACCCCACCAGGGCCACCCAGAATCCGGCGGTGAGGGCGAGGCCGGGTCTGCCGGGCCCCGACGCCTTTTGCGGAGAGTGGTGCAACACGAAGGCCTCTCTACCCAAATCCTCGGGCGGTTCAAGGGTCGGATCCATCCGCCATGGCGTGTCCGTCACGCCCGTCCCAGCTCCTCGGCCAGCTCCTCGGCCGTCCAGTTCTGGCATCGCCGCTCCAGACAATCCGCGGCCGCACCGTGTTTCCAAACCGCCCTCCGACAGGTCTGGACGGGGTGGCTGGCATGGGCTTTCTGGGCGAGCAGGCCGACAAGATATCCCGCGAGGACATCCCCGGTGCCCCCCTGGGCCAGTCCGGGATTGCCGCTGGAATTCACGAAGACCGGACCCGTGGACTCCCCGACCAGGGTCTGGTGGCCCTTGAGGACGACGACCGCACCCTGGCGCTGGGCGATGGACCTCAGGGAGCCGACCCGGTCGGCCTGGATCTCCAGGGCGGTTACCGCCAGGAGCCGTGCCGCCTCGCCGGGGTGGGGGGTGAGGATGCGAAGGCCCTGCCGGGCGGGCCGACGTGGAATCCAGTCGAGAGCCGACGCATCCACCACCATCGGGCCCGGGAACCCATCCCAGAGCCGCTCAACCTCCGACCGCAGTGCCGCCTGGATCGAGTCGGAGGCCAGTCCGGGACCGACCAGCAGGGCTGTCGCGGATTCGAGCAAGCGATGTGCCCGGGAGAAGGGATGCACCATGGGGGTGACCAGCTGGGAGGCGACCGTGCTCCAGGCCTCCTCCGGGGTGAGGACGCTGACGAGTCCGGGTCGGGCCCGAGCAGCGGCCCGGGCCGACAGCACCGCCGCGCCGGAGTAGCCGACGGATCCGGCGATGAGGACGGCGTGCCCGAAGGTTCCCTTGTGGCTGTCGACCGGACGTCGGGGTTCCTCGATGAACTCCTCCGCAAGGGCCCACTGGAGCCCGCTGGCTCCCGTGGGACTTCCGACAAGCCCCACCCGATGGGCGACCTCGAGGCGTCCCACGAAGGGCAGGGCCTCTGGGCGGAGCAATCCGACCTTGGGGGCTCCCACTGTGAGTGTGGTGGTGGCCCGGATGGCGGCGCCCCGGGGCTGGCCGGTGTCGGCGTCGAGGCCCGAGGGGACATCGAGGGCGAGGATCGGGAGACCCGACTCGTTCACCTGGTGGATCAGGTGAACCCAGTCCGGATCGAGGTCCCGGTTGAGCCCGATTCCGAAGAGTCCGTCGAGGATCAGATCCGGTCGGGACTCGAGGGCCCGGGCCAGCTCGTCCCGCTGGGATGCCGGCGAGAGGATGTGGAGGGTCTCGATCCGGAAGTCCGGGGCCAGCGGTGGGACGGCGGCCAGCGCATCGGCCCCGTTGTTGCCGCGGCCTGCGAGGATGAGGATCCGGGATCCCGGACGCGTCCCTTCCCGGACGGTCCTGGCGACGCAGTGGCCGACCTGTCGGATGACGTCGTCCTCCTGGGCACCGGCCTCCCAGGACTGCCGTTCCCAGGACCGCATCTCCTCGACGGT
>CAZZKQ010000495.1:0-2865 GCA_964654875.1 uncultured Verrucomicrobiota bacterium
ATCCCGACAGCCGGCTCCATCCTTCAGATCGGCTCGCGACAGGGCGAGGAGAGGGCATCCCATCTCAACACAGAAGTTCGAGCCCCGAGGACTCTGCCCCGCTCCGGAGAATCCCTCCAACCTCCCCATCGGCTTCCGAGCGCCTGAAACATCAAGACCGCGCCCGGTTTTGGAATCCGCCGACCACCACTTGCCGGGTATCGCCCCCGAAAGGATTGGCGCCAGGCAGCCGCCAGGTACTCTGCGGCCTTATGACTCCCCCGCTTCGCCTCCTGCTGCTCCTCCCGTTGTTCTGGGGACAGGTCCTTGGTGTCGGGGATACGCCGCGGGTCGAGTCCGACGACGCCTTCCTCGACCGGATGGAGCGGGCGGCCTTCGACTACTTCTGGAATGAAGCCAATCCAGCGAATGGACTCATCCGGGACCGGACCACGCCGGACTCCAAGTGCAGCATCGCTGCGGTCGGATTCGGGCTGAGCGCCCTGAACATCGGCGTCGAACGCGGCTGGATTTCGCGAGCGGCGGCCCGTGAACGGGCGCTCACCACCCTGCGGACGTTCGCCGATGGCCCCCAGGGAGCGGAGGCCGACGGGGTGATAGGCCATCACGGATGGTTCTACCACTTCCTTGAGATGGGATCCGCCCGACGCGCCTGGAGATGCGAACTCTCCTCGATCGACACCGCCCTGCTGCTGGGTGGGGTGCTGGATGCGCAGGAGTTCTTCTCCGGGCGGGAGCCTGAGGAACGGGCCATCCGGGATCTCGCGCAGAAGCTGGTGGAGCGAGTGGATTGGGGCTGGATGACGAATGGAAAGGACACCTTCACGATGGGGTGGCATCCGGAGAAGGGGTTCCTGGAGTCGCGCTGGATCGGCTACAACGAAGCGATGATCCTGTACCTGATCGCCCTGGGATCCTCCGATGAGTCCGGGACTCCGAACGACCCGACACCGGTCCGCTGGGAGGCCTGGACCTCGGGATACCACTGGCGTCGGCACCATGGCTTCGAGTTCGTGGAGTTCGCCCCGCTGTTCGGCCATCAGTACTCGCACTGCTGGGTGGATTTCCGGGGAATCGTCGACGCGGCGATGCGTCCCCATGGCATCGACTACTTCGAGAACTCGCGTCGGGCGACCCTGGCGCAGCGGGCCTACTGCATCGCGAACCCGGGTGGGTTTCCAAACTATGGCCCTCTGGAGTGGGGACTGAGCGCCTGCGATGGGCCGAAGGGCTACGCCGCCCGGGGTGCCCCGCCGGCGGAGAACGACGATGGCACCTTGGCCCCCACCGCGGTGGGCGGATCCATTCCGTTCGCTCCGGAAATCTGCATCCCGACCCTGCGCCACTGGGAACGCACCTACGGAAAGCGCCTCTGGGGGCGGTATGGGTTCCGGGATGGATTCAATCGGAAGGCGGAGTGGTGGGCCACGGACACCCTGGGTATCGACCAGGGAGCCATCCTGATCATGGCGGAGAACCATCGGACGGGATCGGTCTGGCGCCGCATGAAGTCGAACCGCGTGATCCGCAGGGGCCTCGAGCGTGCGGGGTTTCGTCCGCTCTGAAGGATTGGGAGGAGCGCCTCCACAGTGCGAGTCACAGCCTGCCAGGCATCGCGGGGAAACGAGGGCCGCATCGGAGTGAGGTCCCTACCCCGGGTGGGCGCTCCCGCGCCCCGTGATGCAAGGCACTGGCTCACCCACCCATGGATGCCTCCGGCTTCCGTTCAGGAGCGCCCCGCCCCGGTCCTTCCATCTCTCCCGTCTTTACTCCGTGTCTCCGCGTCCCCGTGTGAGTCTCCCAGGCAGAAGATGGGGCCGCATCGGAGTGCGGTCCCGCCGCTGCCGCGCCTAGGCCTTCAGGAGACGCTCCAGCACCTCGCCGGCCATTGCCGGGTTGGCCTTGCCCTTCGAGAGCTTCATGAGCTGACCCTTCAGGAAGTTCAACGCCGCCGACTTGCCGGCCCTGAAGTCGGCCGACGGACCCGGATTCGCCGCAATGACCTGCGCCGCCAGCGCCTCGATCGCACCGCTGTCACTCACCTGGGCGAGGCCCTTCTGGTCGACAATCGCCGCCGGGGCCGTGCCGCTCTCGAACATCTCGGCAAACACGTCCTGCGCAATCTTCGAGCTGATCTTGCCGGACTCGACCAGATCCACCAGGTCCCGGAGCGCGGTCGGAGGGAATTTCAGCGCCTCCAGGGAGGTCGCGGTCTCGGCCAGCTTGGCGGGGAGATTGTTGATCACCCAGTTGGCGACCGGCTTCGGATGCCGATACCCCGTCGCCGCCGCCTCGAAGAACTGGCCGAGGGGGAGGTTGTCGGTCAGGACCTGCGCATCGCCGTCGGGGAGCCCGAAATCCCGCATCAGGCGCAGCTTGCGCGCACGGGGCAGCTCGGGAACCCGCGTCCGGACCTCGGCCAACCACTCGTCCGTGGGGGCGAATGGCATCAGGTCGGGCTCCGGGAAATACCGGTAGTCGTGGGCGTCCTCCTTCGACCGCATCGGTTCCGTGATGCCGGCGACGTCATCCCAGCGACGGGTCTCCTGTCGCAGCGCCTCGCCGCGCTTCACCGCCTCGATCTGGCGTGGGATCTCATACTCGAGGGCGCGTCGGACGCCCGAGAACGAGTTCATGTTCTTGATCTCGATCTTCGCCCCGAGCTTCTCCGATCCGCGGGGGCGGACCGAGACGTTCACATCGCAGCGGACCATCCCCTTCTCGAGGTCGCAGTCGCTGATGTTCGCCCGGGCGAGGATGTCGGTCAGGGCCTTGAGGTACGCATAGGCCATGTCGGGACCCCTGAGATCGGGTTCCGACACGATCTCGAGCAGCGGCACGCCGGCGCGGTTGAAATCCACGCCG
>CAZZKQ010000496.1:0-2863 GCA_964654875.1 uncultured Verrucomicrobiota bacterium
GTCCGGGCCTTGTTCTCCGAGATCTCCTTGCGCCGGGCCGCCTCGTTCAGGGACACGGTCTTGTCCTCCTTGATCTTGCGGTAGCGGTCGGCGTCCTCGCGCACGTAGTCGAAGTCCCGGTCCTGGGCCACCCGATCCTCGGAACGCTTCCGGAGATCCGGCACCACGCGGCTGATGTCCCCGTCCTTCGAGAACTTGGACGACTCGATGGTGTCCCACGACAGGGCGTTCTCGAGGGAGGATTCGCCAACATCCATGTGGTTCTCGATGCTCGGCAGGATGATGTCGGGGACGACCCCCTTGAGCTGGGTGCTGGAGCCGTTGGGACGATAGAACTTCCGGATGGTGACCTTGGCCGCACCGGCATCCTTGAGACCGTTGAGCAGCGAGCCGAGCTCCTGCACCGTCTGGACCGTCCCCTTCCCGTGCGTCGAGGAGTCCCCGACGATCACCGCGCGGTCGTGGTCCTGGAGGGCACCCGCAAGGATCTCGCTCGCGCTGGCGCTGAACCGGCTGGTGAGGACCACCATGGGTCCGTCATAGGCCGGCTGGTCCTCCGGGGAGGAATCCACATTTACCCGGCCGTCGAAGTTGCGGACCTGGACCACGGGACCCGACTTGATGAAGAGACCGGTGAGGTTGATGGCCTCCTCGAGGGAGCCGCCGCCGTTGCGACGCAGATCGAGCACGATCCCCTCGGCACCCTCCGAAACGAGCTTCTTCACCAGACGGGACACATCCCCGGTGGTGGTCTTGCCGGATCCACGCCGACCCCCAACGGGAAAATTCGCGTAGAAGGATGGAAGGTCGATGACCCCAATCCGGTTGGTCTTCCCGTCGCGGGTCAGCTCGATGAGCTTCGCCTTCGCCTCCGAGTCCTCGAGCTTCACCTCGTCGCGGACCAGCGAGACGATCTTGCGGACCGAGAGGTCAGCCCCGGCTGGGATGATCTCAAGTCGGACCTTGGTACCCTTCGGACCCCGGATCTGCTCGACGACTTTCGAGAGCTTCTCGTCGCGGACGTCGACGAAATCCCCATCACCCTGGGCCACGCTGACGATCCGGTCGTTGACCTTGATCTGCTTGCTCATCTCAGCCGGTGCCCCGGCCACGAGGGACCGAATGACCGTGTAGCCGTCGTCGCTCTGCAGGGTCGCCCCGATGCCGAAGAGCGACAGGTTCATATTGATCGAGAAGCTGTCCAGCTGCTGCTTGCCGAAGTAGTCGGTATGCGGGTCGTAGGCGTGTCCCAAAGCGCTCAGGTAGAACTGGAGAACCTCATCCGCATCGAACTGCTTCACGTTCCGAAGCGTCCGGTTGTAGCGGCGCATCAGCTTCTTCACGATCTCGTCGTGGGTGTCGGCCGCCAGGCGGGCATCGACCTTGGCCACGACCTTGTCGGCCAGGACCTTGGTGGAGGCATTCTTCCCCTTGCCCTGCTTGGCCTCCTCGTATTGCGCCTTGGCGAACGCGGTCAGCTCGGCCGATTTCTCGGGGCTGAACTTGTTCGTGAGATAGCGGGTCAGCTGGTCCCAGTTGCCGGACAGGACATTGGTGCGGAACCGCGACAACAGCTCCTCCCGATCGCCCACGGTCAGCTTCTCCGCGAGGTATTCGGAGCGCACCCGGTCCCGCCACAGCTTCCGCGCCTCCTCGAGATCCTTCGGCCGGGCGCCCTCCTTGCGGTCGAGGAGGAACCTCTCGTCGGTCTCGAAGGTGAACTTGTTGGTCTTCAGATACTCGGTGACGCAGGCGTACTGCTGGTCGAACCGCTCCATGAAGCGGTTGAAGATATCGTAGGCCGGCTGGACGTTCCCGTACTGGACGGTGAGGTTGTCGAGCTCGGTCCGGAGCGGAGCAAAGGTGTCATGGTCCGACTGGAGGAAGTAGACCCGCTGGGGATCGAGGACCTCCAGGTAGCGATCGAAGAACTTGCCCGAGACCGTGTCGTCGAACCGATTGCGGGTGTAGTGGGTCCGCTGGAGCGCCCAGGCGAACGTCTTGGCCACCTGGCCGAACTCCTCCTTCGGCTGGAGGGTCACCGAATTGGTGTACTTGGAGGAGAGCAGCGCCGTGGTCTCCCCGTTGGGACTCACGGGGACCCCTGGGGTCGGATCCGCCGCTCGGATCCAGAGCGGCAGGAGGGCAATGAGGAGGAGCGCTCTCAGGTACATGAAGGGACTATGGTTCCGGATCCACAGGATGCCAGCGGGGAAGCAGCCTTCCCATCAGGAAAACCCCCGGGAGGGACTGGGCGAGTTCCCTAGCCGGGCACCCCAGGCCGAACGCCGGATTCCCTTTCCAGGGCCCCACCAGGGTGGAGGACGAAACAGGGGTGAAGGCGGGGAAAAGACACCCCTGCCTTCCCCCCTGACAGCCGAAGCCTCCGCCCGGAACCATCTCCTCAGCGCAGGAACGCCTCGTGCAGACCGCCATCCACGGTGATCACCTGTCCGGTCGTCTTGCTCAGCCGGCTGCTGACGAGGAGGAAGTACGCCTCCGCCTGGTCCGCCGGTGTGATCGGGGATTTGGTGAGAGTCCGATCCGCATAGAACTGGGCCAGCTTGCGAACGAGCGACTCGGTCGCCTCGTCCTCGGTGTACGGAATCTGGTACTTGGCGAGGGAACCGATCACACGATCCCTCGGGAACATCGCCGAGCCCTGCACCACCGTGGCTGGAGCCACGCCGTTCACCCGCACCAGCGGGGCGAGCTCGATGGCCATTTCGCGGACGAGATGATTCGCGGCCGCCTTGGAGGTGTCATAGGCCACGCTGCCCTTCTTCGCCACGACCGCATTGGCCGAGGTCGTCAGCACCAGGTTGCCCCGTAGCCCCTGCTCCTTCCAGGTCCGGGCCGCCTC
>CAZZKQ010000497.1:0-2859 GCA_964654875.1 uncultured Verrucomicrobiota bacterium
GCAGCGCCTCGACCAGCGTGCTCTTGCCGCACTCGTTGGCCCCGCCAACGAGGGTCAGCACCCGGTCGAAATCCACCGTGAGATCCCGATGGATCCGATAGTTCCTTACCGTGGCGGAGATGAGCCTCATGGCGAGGTCCTCCCCGCACCCACCACCGCCAGATAGAGTTCCCGCAACGCCTGGGCCGGCACCCGGACATCGTCCCCCGCACCTCGGCACAGGTCCATGAGCCGTCGCGCGACCGAGGCGATCAGGGGATCGGAGACCCGCTGGGTCAGTGCCTCGAGCTCCGCATCGGTCGGCGCCATCCGCACAGCGTCGTCCACGCGCAGACGGATCAGCCGTGCATCCCAGTCCGCAACAAGACGGTCCAGCCGGGCCTTCTCCTCGAATCCCAGCGCACCCCGCAGCCCGAGTCGCAGGAGGTCCAGGCCCACCCTCTGGGCGAGAAGCTCGTCGAGACGCCGCCGGAGCAGGTCCACCCCGTCGTCGCCCGTGAACTCCCAGTCGAGCTCGTGCCACCCCACTGCCGCTGTCCGACATCTCTCGACCCGCGGAACGCCTCCCCTCTCCACCTCCACCACGAGAACATTCCCGGGGTCGTGTCCACTGCCCTTGGGGAACCGGTCGGGCTCGGGCGTGCCGGAATACCAAGCCTTCGGTTCCACCTCCCGGGTGCCATGCCAGTCCCCGAGGGCGACGTAGTCGACGTCGTCCATCGGCAGCCGGTCGAGATCGATGAAGTTCGGCACCTCGCCACAGCACTCCTCGTCGTCCGCAAAGCTTCCAAAGCCCTGGATGCTCCCGTGCGCGATCACGATCCGGGGGAGATGCTCCGGGACATCCCGGATCCCATCCCGCAGCCAGGCGGTGGGATCCTGGACCTCATGTCGACGGGAAAGGGAGCAGGGCAGCAGGACGGCCGACTCCGTGGCGAGGGGTGTCCGGTCACCCAGCAGGTGGAGATTCGGAGACAGCTGGTCACGCTGTCTCCGGAACGACTCCGACTCCCACACGCTTCCCGCGCCGGCGTGGTCGTGGTTGCCCCCGATGACGTAGAACGGGACCGGAACCCTGCCGATCTCGCCGCAGCATCGGGCGATCGTCCTGGGATCCGGGGCGACCGAATCGAAGACGTCACCGGCCACCACGACGAACGACAGTCCACCGCGCCGCACGACTTCGCCGATCCGTCCGATGGCCTCGAACCGCGCGCGTTGGAGATCGAGACGGGCGGACTCCTGGGTCACGCCTCCGAAAGGTTTGCCGAGCTGCCAGTCGGCGGTATGGAGGAATCGGACTCGGGTCATGGGGTGCGACTAGAAGCCACAGGAATTGCGGACCATCAAGCGTTTCCCTCTCTCGACTCCCGACTCCCCGAATGCCGCCTCAACGCCCACGGACCCCGGATCGATCCGCAGGGTGGGTGCGTGCCGTGTTGCCCTGCATCACTGGGTGCGACAGCACCCGCCCCTGACCGGGAGCTGGTCCCTCAGGTCCCCATCTGAACCTGCTATGCGCAGCAAACCCAAGAACGTAGCCGGTCTCCTCCAGCACCCCCAGAAACGGGGTCTCTCAACTCTCAACACTCAACTCTCAACCTTCTCCCCCTTC
This sequence comes from uncultured Verrucomicrobiota bacterium, assembly GCA_964654875.1. Classification (GTDB taxonomy): domain Bacteria; phylum Verrucomicrobiota; class Verrucomicrobiia; order Limisphaerales; family UBA9464; genus UBA9464. The sequence goes on from CAZZKQ010000497.1 coordinate 1,616, forward strand.
CCTCCGCGTCACCGTGTGAGACCCCTTCTCGGCCCCCCTCCGTGTGTCCATTTCTGTCACCGCGATCCGATAGGATCGAACCCGACATCGGACCGATCGTTCTGCCAACCCAACCTTCATTCCAGGAACCACACCCTCCCATCCCATGAGCACCACGACATTACCTGCCAACCGGCTCGACAAACTCCCTCCACTGCTGCATCCGCTCCACGCCCATCTGACCCGTGACGGCATGGATCTCCACCTGGTCGTCGAGGAGGGAGGCCTGATCACTGCGATCACGCTCGAACGCCTGGAAGTCCGGTTCCGGTTCCAGCTGGAAGGCAACGACGGCGGACTGACGATGGAGGCGAGCCTGCCGTTCTGGGTTCCGGTGGACCGGAGGGCGACAGTGGCCGAGTTCATGATGCGGATGAACTGGAAGCTCAAGCGGCTGATGTTCCTCATCGACTTCGATGACGGGGAGATCCGGCTCCGTCACCACAGTGGCCTGCGTGAGGGTCCTGTGGATGTCGAGGAGGCGGAGACGGGCCTGACGATCTGTTGTCGGATGCTCAACATCTTCGTGCCGGCCCTCGTGGCGGTGACCTTCCAGGACAAGTCCGCCGAGGAGTCCGTCGCCCTCGCCGAAGAGGAGTTCAAGGCGGCGCTCAACACGACACCCAGTTGAAAGGGGCGAACGATCGACTTCGCTAGGTCGTGTCATGGCCTAGCCGCGAGCCCCCCCGGAGGCCACCCCGAGTACCGGCCTAAAGGGGCCAGCTCCCGGCTCCCCTTCCGAGTCGCCGCGTTAGTCATCAGGCCCACCGCCCCGGCCCGCAATCATTGGTCCATGCAGCGATGTAGACCGTGGCGCCGTGGCCCCTGCACCTTCTCGATCCGCCCACGGTTTCCATCGCTGTCAGCTGGCCGCCCCGGGTAAATCGGCCGTGCTCACCATTCAGCTGACCGAGCCTCCGCATGTGAAAATGAATCTTCTGGTCTGACACCCGACACAGGCAGACCAAATCCCGCCGGCTCAGCATCTCAGCGGGTATTTCCTATTAAGAATAAGCGAGCCAGACGATTTGGAACTGGTTGGGAAAGCCTCCAGACAATGGTAATTGGGCGATCTCCCTGCCAACTCTCGAAGGCTAATTCACCGCAGTAGTAAAAAGGGGCTTTCCTGGATCGGATTCTTTTGGAGGGACGAATAAATAGGTGAACACTAATGTCTTCTTTTAGGTGATTACACAAAATCTGCC
>CAZZKQ010000498.1:0-2858 GCA_964654875.1 uncultured Verrucomicrobiota bacterium
CGCCGTAGCCCCGGCTGCGCTGGGGTCCTGAGGCGGTGTTGGTGACCCCGGCGGCCTGACGTGCCCGCTGTTCCTGCTCGCGCAGCTCCCGGGACTTGCGGTCCTGCTCGCTCTCGTAGTGGTCGAACATCCCGATGATCGTGAAGGGATAGCCGTTGATGGTCATGGTCTTGCCCAGCGGGATCACGGGTTCCCCGGTGTCCTCGGGCTTACCGAAGAGCTCGTCCCGGATGCCGGTCCCGATCACGACCACGTTCCGGGCCTGCTCGTCGTCGAACTCGTTGAACATCCGGCCGTGGGCCACCTTATGCTCCATGAGTTCGGCCTGGATGGGCCAGACGCCGGAGGTCATGAAGGTGCGATAGGTCTTCCCGTTGGCGGCGAGGGTCGGGTTCATGCCGTCCATGCGCATCTCTGGGGAGATCTTCACGGCCTCCGGGGCGGAGTTCCGCAGGGCGTACACGTCGTTCATGGTGAGTCCGACGGCGAGGTCGCGCATGTGGCGCTGTTCGACCGGGACGGGCTGGGCCTCGACGCGGACCTTGGCGAGGCCGCCGACGGCGACGAGGGATTCCCGGGCGCCGTTCTCCATGCCCTGGACCAGGGCATTCATTGCAACGAGCGACGACACGCCCAGGATGATCCCAAGCATGGTGAGGAGACTCCGGAACTTGTGCGCCCAGATCTCCTTCAGACCGACCGCGATGGCGTTCCAGAGGGACATGTGGAGGCCTACGCGGGGGAGGGGGCGGCGCCAGATTGCGACTTGGCGCCGGCGCGGTCGAGTCCGGCCAGGCGTTCATCCACCCGTTCGGCGATCTTGCCGTTCCGGATCTCGATCCGGCGCGGTGTGACGGCGGCGATCTCCGGGTTGTGGGTGACCAGGATGATCGTGCGGCCCTCCTGGCTGAGCTTGCGGAAGAGGGTCAGGATCACCTCTCCGGTATGGGTGTCGAGGTTCCCGGTCGGTTCGTCCGCGAAGACGATCTTCGGGTCGTTCACCAGGGCCCGTGCGATGGCCACGCGCTGCTGCTGTCCGCCGGAGAGTTGGGAGGGGCGGTTCTTCAGGCGATGTCCCATCTCCACGAGCTCGAGGGCATGCTCCGCGCGCTTGCGGCGCTCCCGGCCGCCGATCCCGGCGTAGATCATCGGCAGTTCCACATTCTGTACGACGTTGAGCTTCGGGAGCAGGTTGAAGAACTGGAACACGAACCCGATCTTGCGGTTGCGCATGTGGGCCAGCTCGCGGGCGGTGGCCTTCTGGACCTGGGTGCCGTCTAGGGTCACGGTGCCGTGCGACGGGGTGTCGAGGCACCCCAGGATGTGCATCAGCGTGGACTTGCCACTGCCGGAAGGGCCGATGATCGAGACGAATTCGCCGGTGCCGATATCGAGGGTGACATCGTCCAGCGCCCGGATCTCCTCGCCGCCGAGGTGGTAGATCTTGCTGACGTTGCGGAGTTCCAGGAGGGCCACGGGAGGGGGGCGCGCTGGGGTGGTGGGTCAACGGGCGGGCGCGGTGCCGGGACGCGTGCCTCCGGTGGTGCCGGAGCCCGATCCGGTGGAGCCACCGGCGACGGCACCCGGTCCGGGGGCCTTGGTCTTGGTGCCGGCTTCCTTGGAGCGGTCCTCAAGCGACACCGTCTCGCCCGCCTGGAGTCCAGAGGTGACCTCCGCGAAGAAGTAGTCGCTGACCCCGATCTGGATCGGGCGACGGACCCACGTCTCGCCCTCCCGGACCCAGGCGAAGCGCTCGACCTGCCGGGTTTGTGGATTGAATTCGGTGAAGATGGAGGCGAGCGGGGCGGCGACGACCCCGGCGGCGCTGGCGACCGGGATCGAGATGTTGGCCGTCATGCCGGGACGGACCCGGCGGTCGACGTCCTTGAGGAGGATGCGGGCGGGGAAGCCCTTGATGTTGTTCTTGATGACGGCCTGCGGGGCGATGCGCTCGACCTTGCCGACCACCTTGAGGCCGGGGACGGCCTCGACGGTGACATCGACCTCCTGTCCGACCCGGAGTCGTCCGACATCCGCCTGGTTGATGTGGGCGTTGATGACGAGGTCATTGAGGTTGGCGATGGTCATGACTTCGGTTCCGGCGTTGAACCCACCGGAACCGCTGACGGCCTGTCCGACCGAGATGGGGCGGGTGAGGACGGTGCAGTCGAACGGGGCGGTGACGCGGGTCTTCCGAAGTCGATCGCTGGTGAGTTCGAGCTCCTTCTCGCCCTGCTGGATGCTGTTCTTGGCCAGCTCGAAGGCGGTCCGGGCGGTCTCGAACTCCTGTTCCGAGAGCAGCTTCCCCTTGATGAGCTCCTCGGCCCGTTCGAAGTCGCGTCGGGCCTGGTCGAGGGTCAGACGGGCCCGGGCGATCTGGGTCTCGCGCTGCTGCTTCTCGATCTGGAGATCCCGGTCGTCGAGCTGGAAGAGCAGGTCATCCTTCTTGATCTGGTCACCGAGGTCCACCGCCAGCGTGAGGATCTTGCCGTTGACCTCGGGGCGCACGCTGACCTGTTCGGACGGGGTGATCTCACCGGCGGCGCTGACCGCGAAGCGGATGTCGCGCGTTTCGACCGGGGCCGTCGACGGCCGGGCCGTTGCGGCGGCGGCGGCCTCGGCGGCGGCCTGCCGCTGCTTCCAGGCATACCATCCACCTCCACCCAGGAAGGCGGCCAACAGGAGCGTGATCAGGATCTTCATGCGACGCGTTCGGTCATGCTAAGGATCATACGCATACGTTCAATTTGCTATTTCACCTAATTTCAATGGGTTGCGATTTTTTGGAGGGGCTGGAGGCCGATCGACGAAGCCGGTGCGTGACCCGGATCGAGGCTCCTGACACCGTTGGGCCGTGG
>CAZZKQ010000499.1:0-2846 GCA_964654875.1 uncultured Verrucomicrobiota bacterium
GGAAGCGTCGAGATCGAGAAAGGCTCCAGCCTGGTCGTGCTCGCCCGGTTCGGAGGCGAGGTCCCGGCCACCGCCCGGCTCGTGGTCCGACCCAACACGGGCACCACCAACCTCCTGCCCCTCACGCGCACTCTCGGGGATCCGGTCTTCGGCGGCACCGTGACCGACGTCCGCGACGGGTTCCGCTACCGCGTCGAGGCCGGATCGAAGACCTCGCCCGAGTTCGAGGTCACCGTCTTCGAGTATCCCCGACTCGAGCGTTCGGATGCCGAACTCGTCTACCCCGCCTACACCGGGGTCCCATCGAAGACGGTCCCGGACACGCGACGCCTCAGCGCGGTCGAGGGCACCCGACTGACCCTGAACCTCCGGCTGAACAAACCCGTCCGCGAGGCCCGGCTCCTGTCCCGCGGCGGCAGCAACCAGGTGCTCGATCTGGTCGTCGCGACGAACCAGTCCGTGGCCACCCTGGCCGGTTACACGCCCCTCCAAGGAGGGACCTACGACCTCGTCCTGCGCGACGCCGACGGCCGCACGAACCGGACGCCTGCCTCGTTCTCCTTCGAGGTCCTCCCGAACCGGACCCCCGAGCTCAAGCTGGCCCGGCCCCGCGGCGACCAGCGTCCCTCGCCCCTGGAGGAGCTCCGGTTCGAGGGGACTGCCTGGGACGACTTCGGCCTCGTGGCCTATGGACTCGGCTTCACCGTCGGCGCCGGCGAACCTCAAATCGTCGTCCTCGGCACCAACGCCCCGGCGCAGGAGAAACACACCCTGCGCCACGAGATCGCCCTGGAGCCGCTCGGTGTCGCGCCCGACGACCTGGTGTCGTGGTTCCTCTGGGCCGACGACATCGGTCCCGACGGAACGGTGCGCCGCACCCAGACCGATCTCTTCTTCGGGGAGATCCGACCCTTCGACGAGATCTTCCGCGAGCAGACCTCGAGCTCCTCGAGCGGTGGCGGCCAGGAATCCGGGAACCAGGAGGGCAGCCCCACGACCCGCCTCGCCGAACTCCAGAAGCAGATCCTCAACGCGACCTGGAAGATCGAGCGTCAGCGTCCCCGGGCCACCGCGGAGTCGCATGGACGGGACCTCGGGACCGTGACGGAGTCGCAGTCCCAGGCGCTGGACCAGGCCAAGGACCAGGGGTCCGGGGCCGAGGATCCCCGGGGCGAGGCGATGTGGGGCGCGGTGATGACCGCGATGGAGAAGGCCCTGTCCGAACTGAACGCCTCGACCAACCGGACACAGTCGCTCACGTCGGCCATCGCCGCCGAGACCGCCGCCTACCAGGCGCTGCTGCGCCTGCGGGAACGGGAATTCCAGGTCGCCCGCAACCGGGGCCAACGGCAGCAGGGTGGCCGCGAGGGCGGAGACTCCATGCGACAGCGTCAGCTCGAGGAGCTCGATCTCACCGATGAGGCCAACCGCTACGAGACCGAGAGCACCGCCCAGACCGCGACCACACCGGAGCGCCAGGAACAGCTCCAGGTGCTGAACCGGCTCGGCGAGCTTGCCCGACGACAGCAGGACCTCAACGAACGCCTCCGGGAACTCCAGGCCGAGCTCGCCAAGGCCGACTCCGAGTCGCAGCGCGAGGAGATCCGACGCCAGCTCAAGCGCCTCCAGGAGGAGGAACAACAGATGCTGTCGGATGCCGACGAGCTCCGGCAGCGGATGGACCGTGCCGAGAACCAGTCGCGGTTCGGCGAACAACGTCGGCAGCTGGAGCAGACCCGCGAGCAGATGCAGCGGGCGTCCGAGGCCGCCTCCCAGGGCTCCCCCTCCCAGGCGCTCGCGGCCGGCACCCGCGCCGAGGAACAGCTCGAGCAGATGCGGGAGCAGGTCCGACGCGAGAGCGCCGGGGCCTTCGCCGAGGAGCTCCGCCAGATGCGCCAGGCCGCCCGGGATCTGACCCGGAACCAGGAACAGGTCCGACGCGACCTCGCGGAGCTCGGCTCCGACACCCGCCGCTCGCTCTCCGGAAATCCGAAGGCCGACGCGCTCGTCCAGGAACTCGGACGCCAGCAGCAGCGCCTCACCAACCTTCTGTCTGAGGTCGCCCAGGTGTCCGAGGCCGCCGAGGCCAGCGAGCCGACGGTGTCGCGACAGCTCTATGACACCCTCCGCCAGCTCAACCAGGACGACGCCGGCCTCGTGAAGCAGGTCGAGGAGGAGCTGATCCGTCGGGGACAGATGAGCCGATCCCTCTACGACCGACTCGAGGCCACCCGGGAGAATCCCGATGCCAAGGCCCTCCAGGTCATGCGCGACCTCCTCCAGGAAGGCCGGCCCGCCCAGGCCCGGGACGTGGACACGAAGGCCACCCAGAGCCTGAACCATCTGCAGCGGGGCCTGGAGCGGGCGGCGGCGAACGTCATCGGGGACGATACCGAGGCTCTCGAGAAGGCCAGCCAGGAGCTGGACCGCCTGGCCCAGGCCCTGGACCGCGAGGCGGCCCGCGAGGCGCCGGAATCGTCCGCCCCGTCCGTGCACGGTCCGGGGGGCGAATCCCAGCCCGGGGTGGGTGGGACCTCCGACCCGACCGCCGGAACCCCGCCCGGAGGCGGATCGCCCCAGCCGATTCCCGGATCGGAGTCACCCTCCACACCGCCTTCGGACGCCTCCGCCTCCGCCCCGTCCGAGCGCTCGACCGCACAGGCCAACACACCGGGTGGAGGCTCCCCCTCGGGAGCCCCGGGTCGGCCGACAGGTCGTCGTGGCAACCCAAATTCCCAGGCCCAGGCCGGCCAGCAGCCAGGCGAGGCCGGCGCAGACCCGTTCTCGGGGCTTCTTGAGGGCGGTTCGGCGACGAACGGCACAGGGGGAGGTCCCATGACCGGAGA
>CAZZKQ010000500.1:0-2846 GCA_964654875.1 uncultured Verrucomicrobiota bacterium
CCCAGGAAGCCGTCCGTGGATCGAACGCTCCTCTGGGGAATTTCAACCCGACACCAGCAGATTCTTTGCCTTCTCAATTCTGTCAACCGGCGACGCGGTCCGAGGGTGTTCAAGGCCGTTGTGGGCCATGCTGGATCATTGCATCCGTGGCCGTGGCCGGCATCTTCTCGGCGCACATGTTCGGGCGCGTTTGGCACACGATGGGGCTTCTGGGAATTCTCGCGATTCTCGCACACCTCCATGCCGTCATCGGAGCCGAAGCCGTTCCACAACCCGCGGCGCCCTCGGCCGTCGGGAACACGAACAAACCCCGGGCCGAGGTCTTCGCGGTCCAGGATCCCGCCGCCACCACGGCGTTCGTGCCGAACGCCTCCGTGGTCCGACGACTGGTCGAGCGCGGACTCATGGCCCTGGCCAACAGGGCCGACATCACCAACGCCTGGCGGGCGTTGGTCCGGACCAACGACGTGGTGGGGTTCAAGGTGACCTCGGCCGCGGGCGAGATGAGCGGCACCCGTCCCACCGTGGTGAAGGCGCTCGTGGAGACCCTCCTTGCCGCGGGACATCCCGCGAAGCAGATCGTCATCTGGGACAAGCGCACCGTGGACCTGCGCCAGGCCGGCTGGCACACGCTGGCCGCGTCGCTCGGGGTCCGCTGCCGATCGAGCGAGGAGGCGGGTTGGGATCCGAATCCCGACCGGTCCTATGAGAAGCCTGTGATCGGACGGCTGGTGGCCGGCGACCTCGAGTTCGACCAGCGACAGGACCTGAATGCCGGGCGCCGGTCCTTTGTGACCCGCCTCCTGACCCAGGAGCTGACCGTGGTCATCCCGGTCACCCCGGTCCTGGCCCACAACCTGGCCGGCGTGAACGGACAGCTGGTGGGTCTCGCCCTCGGGTCCATCGACAACAGCCTCCGCTTCCAGAACAACCCGGCGCTCCTCGCGGAGGCCGTCCCGGAGATCTGCGCCCTCGACGACCTTCTCGCGCGCGTCGTGTTCGGCGTCAGCGATGCCCTGATCTGCCAGTATCGTGGCGAGGAGAGTCTGCGTCTCTACGACACCGTCGTCCTCAACGAGCTCCGCTTCAGCCGCGATCCCCTGGCGCTCGACGCCCTCGCCGTCGACGACATCGTCCGGGCCCACAAGGCGTCGCCCTACGCGGTGGGAAAACTCTACGAGACCGACCTGTACGTGAATGCCGAGCTCCTTGAGCTGGGCGTGTCGGACCTGAAGCGGATCGATGTGAGGAAGGGGAAATGAGGCTGGGGGCTGGGCCCCGGTGTCGGTTTCTCGTGCCGACGGTTGTTCGGCAGACTTCCATTGCTGGCCCCGACGCTCTCCCGGTACAACGAGGGGCCCCGGGGCAAAGGGTCCCCGGGAGATCCATTCCTCCATGAGCCAGACACGTCTTGAATCCGACACGATGGGACAGATCGAGGTCCCGAACGACAGGTACTACGGCGCCCAGACCGCCCGAAGCGTTCACTTCTTCGACATCGGCCACGACGTCATGCCCCGGGCGGTGATCCGGGCCATGGGCCTGCTCAAGAAGGCCTGCGCCCAGGTGAATGCCGACCTCGGCAAGCTGTCCCAGGACAAGCTCGCCCTCATCGCAGCCGCGGCGGATGAGGTCATCGACGGCCGGCTCGACCCGCACTTCCCGGTGCACATCTGGCAGACCGGGTCGGGAACGCAGTCGAACATGAACGCCAACGAGGTCATCGCGAACCGCGCGATCGAGATGGCCGGTGGGGTCATGGGGTCCAAGAAACCCGTCCACCCGAACGACGACGTGAACATGTCGCAGTCGTCGAACGACACCTTTCCGACGGCGATGCACATCGCGGCCGCCGAGGAGCTGGTCCACCGTCTGATTCCGGCCTGTCGGAAGTTCCGGGCGGCGCTCGAGGCCAATCGTGTCGCGTTCGACGGCATCGTGAAGGTGGGACGGACCCATCTCCAGGACGCCACGCCGGTGACGTTCGGACAGGAGTTCTCGGGCTACGTGTCGTTGATCGACCGCAACATCGCCCGTCTCGAGACCGTCCTGCCGGGTCTGCTCGACCTCGCGATCGGAGGGACCGCGGTGGGGACCGGGCTGAACTCGCATCCGGAGTTCGCCGATCGCGCCGCGCGCCGGATCGCGGAGCTGACCGGTCTTGGCTTCACCAGCCATCCGAACAAGTTCGCGGCGCTGAGCGCCCACGATGAGTTCGTCTTCGCCTCGGGTGCCCTGCGCACCCTCGCCGGATCGCTGATGAAGATCGCCAACGACATCCGGTGGCTTGGATCCGGTCCGCGCTGTGGTCTGCGCGAGCTGCAGCTCCCGGAGAACGAACCCGGATCCTCGATCATGCCCGGCAAGGTCAACCCCACGCAGTGCGAGGCGATGACCATGGTCTGCGCGCAGGTGTTCGGCAACGACGCCGCGGTGGCCTTCGCCGGCTCCCAGGGCAACTTCCAGCTCAACGTCTACAAGCCGGTCATGATCCACAACGTGCTGGAGAGCGCCGACCTGCTGGCCGACGCCTGCGACTCGATGCGCATCCACTGCGCGACCGGGATCGAGCCCAACCTCGCCCGGATCAAGCAGCATCTCGACGAGTCATTGATGCTCGTCACCGCCCTCAACACGCACATCGGCTATGAGAAGGCGGCGAAGATCGCCAAGAAGGCCCACCAGGAGGGGACGAGCCTCAAGGCCGCGGCGGTGGCACTGGGCTACCTTTCGGCCGAGGACTACGACCGCTGGGTGATCCCCGTGGAGATGACGCGGCCGCTGGCGACGTGACGGCGAGCGCCCGCCTGTGCGGCGAACGCTGGGTGAAATCTTGGCGTTCGCCC
>CAZZKQ010000501.1:0-2845 GCA_964654875.1 uncultured Verrucomicrobiota bacterium
AGCGCGGCGAGCGCCTGATCGAGCAAGCGCCGACCGAGTTCGACCGACTCGCGGCTTCCAGTTACGCCACCCGCACGCCACATGGGAAGACGACCATCCAATCGAGCAGCGGTGACGCTGAACTTTCGCGAGATGACGCCATCGCTTCGTACACCCAGGCGCTCCTGTGGTACTACTCAGGCAACGCGGTCTATGCGAACCGCTCCATCGCGATCCTGAACTCGTGGACGAATTTGCAATCCTTCACCGCTGGATCCGATCAGGACAAGTTGCAGGCGGGCTGGATCGGCGCGGTCTTTGCCCCGGCTGCTGAAATCATGCGGGGCTATTCGGGCTGGACCACCAACGACATCGCCCATCTCCAAGCCATGTTCAAGCGGGCCTTCTATCCGCAGTTGAACAGGATGAGCACCTGGAACGGCAACGTGGATTTGACGCAAATCGACGCCATGATGGCGATTGCCGTATTCAACGAAGACAATGCGGAGTTCAATGCGGGTCTCACTCGCCTGGCAAAACGTCTCCCCAGTTATATTTATCTCACCTCTGCGGGAACACCACCGCCGATCGCGGGCGATGGCGGCAACGTGCAGAATTTTTGGTTCAATCCCACCTTGTGGACCAATGGCCTGACCCAAGAAACATGCCGGGACAATGGTCACCACACGCAGTTCGCGCTCGGATCGGCCCTCCACGCCGCAGAAACCGCCTGGCACCAAGGCGTGGATGTGTACACGGCCAATACGCGGCGCTTCACCGAGGCGCTGGAGTTGATGGCGTCCCAGTTCCTCACCGGCTCGATGCAAGGCACGTCCGCCAACAACGTCCCCTCCGCCAGCCGTTTCGAATCGTGGGAGGTGGGCTACAACCACTACCACAACCGCGCTGGGCTCCCCATGACGAAAACGGGGACCCTCATCGAGAACCAAATCCGGCCCAGTGCTCAACGGGCCGTCTGGAACTTGGTTCACGAAACTCTGACCCATGCGAATTTGCCGGCCAGCGTCTCGCCGCTCGGAGGCCCACTGCCACCGGTTTTGACAGGCTCGAAGATGCTGCCCAATGGAACGTTCCAATTCTCTTTCACCAACAACACCGGTGCCACCTTCACCGTACTATCTAGCACTGACCTGTTGTTGTCCTCAACCGATTGGACCGTGATCGGTACGCTCACCAATAACGGTTCTGGCCTTTTCCTGTTTACATCGGAACCGCCGACTAAGGATGCGAAACGATTTTACCGCGTAAAATCACCGTAACTTAGAGCGTCCATGTCACCTGTTCATTGAATCCATGAAATCATGAATCCCTCGCCGGATCTGTTCCGCCTTCGTTTTTCAAGGGTTCTGCATCGGCGAGCAAGCTCACGTGGATAAAAGGACCGCCCATTCGTCTACCCGCCAGAACATCGGATCAGGAACCTCGGTTGCGAACCTGACCGGCACGGCCAAGTTCGCCGGTTGCGGCAACCGGCTCCTTCCCCTGAAGAACCTCGCCCTGGGACCCAACATCGCGCAAACCTACGCCCCCCCTCCGGATCAGCCCCGTTTCCCGAGGTCTTCCCAGCCGGAATCGAAACCGTGGTTCAGGGGCAGATGATCCCGCTGACGGGTTGGCGCTTTCCCTGATTTCCCCGCCGGAAAAACATGTTGCCCCCGCGTCTTGTCTGTTGAAGGGGTGCGGGGTGGAGGCTGTTTCCTGGTTTCCTCGGCTCCTCCGTGATTGGGACGCCAATTCAGCCTTGGTGACTTCGGCGTGTCTTGGCATGGAGGCCAGTGTGGTTGGATGGCCTGGGATGGGTGCCATCAGGCGCAGGGCTCCCGTCACACCTGTGTGGCGTGTGCAGGGGAGGCCTGCGTTTACCTCAAGGCCTGGGCCGTCGGGAAACAGGGTTGGGAAACTGTTTCTGACCGGGTCTCAGTTCCAAGTCTCCGCCTGAGCGGACGAGCAGAGCCAATCCACGATATCGGCGGGAATTCTGTGCGGTTTCCGATTCCGCGGGTGCTAACTCCTGAAAGCGAATGATGGATGATCGCGATCTAGTCCGTGCCTTCAACGAGGTGCGTTCAGAAGCCGCCTTTGCCGAACTGGTGGGCCGGCATGTTGACTTCGTCTACCGCACGGCCCTCAGGGTGCTGGATGGCGACGTGCACGCCGCCAAGGACGTCAGCCAATCCGTCTTCATCGATCTGGCCTCCAAGGCCTCCACTTTGGACAACCGTCCAAGCCTCACGGGTTGGCTCCACACCAGCACGGTCTATGCGGCGACAAAAGCGATCCGTTCAGCGAGGCGACGCCATGCGCGGGAACAGGAGGCACTGATGATGCAGGAACCATCGCAGACCGACGGTCCCGGGATCGAATGGGAACGTTTGCAGCCGGACCTCGACGCACTCCTGCTCGAATTGAAGGAACCAGACCGCGAGGCCCTCCTTTTGCGTTTCTTCCGTCAGTGCTCATTCGCTGAGTTGGGAAGAAAACTTGGAGTGACCGACAACGCCGCACGGATGCGTGTCGAAAGGGCTCTGGACAAACTTCGCAACGGCCTGGCTCGCCGCGGTATGACCTCTTCGGTATCCGCTTTGGCCGTTCTGCTAGCCCGTCAATCGGTCAGCGCGGCACCGGATGGCCTGGCCGCCTCCATTGTCGCCTCCTCCATGGCAGCGGTGGCGACGGCCACAGGCCCTACAACCGTGGTCGCCGCTGTCATGAGTCATGCAAAGCCCATCGCGGCGGGCATGCTGATCGCCGCCGGCATCGTCGCCCCGGCACTCCTCCAGCACCGTCAAAACGCACGCCTCATGGAGCAGAATGAAGCTCTGCGCTTGCAGCTGTTGGAACAGGC
>CAZZKQ010000502.1:0-2839 GCA_964654875.1 uncultured Verrucomicrobiota bacterium
ACAGGGCCGTCCTCGTCGGTCAGTGAATCGACATGCAGGATCCCGCCGAACCGGGCGCCGGTCTCGCGGGCGACCTGGCGCATGGCCTTGTCGCTGATCGTGCTCTCGCTGAAGACGGCCGGAATGCGTTCAGCCCGGACCCGGTCAATGACCTTCCTAACCTGCTGTGGTGTCGCCTCCTCGTCGGCGTTGATCGGCCACAGATAGAGCTCCCGGAGGCCGTAGTCCCGGGCGAGGTATGGGAACGCCCCCTCGCTGGTGACCAGCCAGCGCCGATCCGCCGGGATCGAGCCAAGACGCCGGCGCAGCGGCTCGTCGATGGCGCGGATCCTCTCCGAATAGGCCTCGGCATTGGCCGTGTAGCCATCGGCGTGTTCCGGGTCGAGCCTCACGAGGGCCTTCCGGATGTTCTCGACGTAGCGGAGCGCGTGGGTGGGGGACATCCAGGCATGGGGATTCGGCTTTCCCGAGTAGGCACCTTCCGTGATGCCGATCGGCGGGATTCCGTCGGAAAGCACCGCCTCCGGGACACCTTTGAGGTTCCCGAAGAAACGTTCGAACCACCGCTCCAGCCCCAGCCCGTTCCACAGGACAAGATCTGCGTGCTGGGCCTTCACCACGTCCCCCGGCGTGGGCTCGTACTCGTGGATCTCGGCCCCGGGCTTGGTGATCGATTCCACCACGGCATTGGTGCCGGCCACGTTCCGGGCCATGTCCTGCAGGATCGTAAAGGTGGTCAGGATGCGCCTGGGTCCGGTCCGGTTCGCAGCCCCCATGGGCGGGTCGTCGCTCCCGCGGCCACAGCCCGGCAGAACCAGCAACATCAGCAGAAGCCACGCCGCGACCCACAGGCGGCAGCGCCCGCTGGAGGCCTTCCGCCACGACGGAACGGTTGTGATGGGGGAGTCCACCGCGGGATTGGTACCGCACAAGGATGTGGGGGTCAAAATCAAATGTTTGAGGGTAAAACAAATCCGGATCCCCAAAACATCCGGCCTTGGCATGGGGTTGGGCTTCTGGTAGCCCACTGGGATGCCAGCGAAGAGGCGCAGCGCGGTCCGGATGGCTCCACTGAGATCGGAGTCCACTGAGGATCATCTCGAGCGGATCCAGGACCTGGTCGATTCCAAGGGGTATGCCCGTGTCACCGACATCGCCGAGGAGCTTCAGCTGAGCCGCTCCACGGTCTCCAACATGGTGCGACGCCTCGCGAAGCGGGGCTACCTGAACTACGAACGGTATCGCGGCTTCACCCTGACCCGCGAAGGAGCCTCGGTGGCGAGGCACATCCGCCACCGGCACCGGATCCTCACCGAGCTCCTCCAGATGCTTGGGTTGGCCGACGAGGTGGTGGCCGACGATGTCGAGGACATGGAGCACCATCTGAGACCCCAGACGCTTCAGGCGTTCGAGTCCCTGGTGGAGCACTGGCGGCTGGAGTCCGCCGCCCATCGTGGATTCCTGGAGTTCCATCGCTGTCGTCGCCGTTGAGCGTCGCCGGGCGACATCTGCGATGGGATCGCAGTCCCGAAGCGGGAAACACCCGCCGCGACGGGAAGTAAAGCTTTGACCGGAGTCGGGCCCGCGATTAAATCGGCCTCGCGCGTTGGAGGACATTGAGAGAACCACGGAACGATGAATTACATCCCCGGTCTGCTGGCTGCCCAACAGGGCGGTTTCACGCTGACCTACATCTGGAACCAGGCGACGCCTGAGGCCAAGGTCATCATCGTCATCCTCCTGATCTTCTCGGTCTTCGCCTGGTCGGTGATGGCCTCGAAGGCCCTCCAGATGCGCCGGGCCCAGCGCCTCAACCACTATTTCGAGGCCGAATTCCGCCAGCAGAAGTCCGTTCTCGCCATCTTCGACCGCAAGCTGCAGGTGGATGGCTGTCCCCTGTTCTCGGTGTATCTGGATGGCTGCAACGACCTCGAGGGGCATCTCCGGGCCTCCGATGGCACCCGTAAGGTCCATGCCACCCTGAAAGGCGTGGAGCATGTGAAGCGGTCCCTCGAGGGTTCGGTCGCCCGCGAATCCCTGCGGCTCGAGTCCGGACTGGTGCTCCTGGCCGTGGCGGTCAGCGGGGCTCCGTTTCTCGGGCTGCTGGGCACCGTATGGGGCGTGATGGACGCCTTCGGTGGCGTGGCGGTGGCCGCCCAGGCCGGGGCGAGGGCGGATCTTGCCGTCATGGCCCCCGGAGTTTCCGCCGCCCTCGTGACCACCGTGGCGGGGCTGCTGGTCGCGATCCCGTCCATGTTCGGGTACAACTGGCTCGTCCACACGCTCCGGGTGCACACGGTGGAGCTCGACAACTTCGCCCAGGCGCTGGCCTCGCGCATGGAGACGGAATTCCTGAAGGACGAATAATCCTCCTCCGAGACCGGTCAGCACCCCCGCCCGCATGCGCCGTTTCTCCCAACGCAACTCGCTGGTGACGTTGAACGACATCAACGTCACCCCCCTTCTGGATCTCGCCTTCGTCCTGCTGATCATCTTCATCATCACCACCCCGCTGATGGAGCAGTCCATCAGCCTCAAGCTCCCGGTGGGCGGATCGAACAAGCCGAGCGCGAAACAGGACGATGTCATCGTGGTCGAGGCACGCCCCGACGGTGTCTACTACATCCGCGGACGGGCCCTCGGTGCGGACCTGCGGCTCCTGGAGTCGCGGCTGGTCGAGGAATATCGGAAGAACCCGAACCTTGTGGTTCGGATTCGGGCGGACCGGGCCGGGAAGTTCGAGCTTCCGGTCAACATCATCGAGGTCTGCCGTCGGAACGGGATCACCCGGTTCGACATCGCCACCGGGGTTATGGAGGATTTTATCCGGCGGCGGACG
>CAZZKQ010000503.1:0-2826 GCA_964654875.1 uncultured Verrucomicrobiota bacterium
GAAGCGTCCGATGGCATGGCTGTTCCCGTGGTAGTGCTCGAACTTGAACTGCAGTCGAGTGCCCCCGGGATACCCGGCAGGACTCTGGAGCTCGGCGATCAGGAAATGCCGCTGACCGAACCGGGGACCGATGGCCCAGCCGGTCTTCGGATTGCGGTCCACCGCGTGGTCGGCCCGGTAGTACTGCTGCTCCCAGTCCGCCGTGGCGCCGGCGAAGAAGACGTTGGTCGCCGCACCGCCGCCCAAGACCGGGCGCGCCATGAGGGCGAACTCGTCGAGGATGAAGTTGCCGGTCTGACCCCACCGACCCGGACCGTTCTTCGGCAGGCTCGGATCCGGCAGCACCTCGAGCAGCACGGCCGTGATGCCCGTCAGGGGGGTGTCGGCCTCGAAGCTGATGGTGTCGTAGATGGGGTTCACCCCGGTGCCGAGGACCGATCCGTCGGCGAGATTCGTGTAGCCCGAGCCCCCGGTGCTGAAAAGGTTGGTCAGCGCCAGCACGGTCCACGGGCTGTTCAGCGCCTGCCGTTCCCAGTCCGCCTGGCCGGACTGCCAAGCCTTCTCGGTGGAGGCCAACTCCGCCCGGGTCGCGGCCAGCCGCTCCCGCAGCTCGCGAAGAGGACGTCGCACGTCCGGCGGGGGCACCTCGATGGTCGGGTTGAGGCTGTAGTTGCCGGAATCCGAGGTGGAGTTGAAGAAGGCGTAGAGCTGGTAGTACTCGTCGTGCGAGATCGGATCGTACTTGTGCGTGTGGCACTCGGCACACATCACGGTCAGTCCCATCCAGGTCGTGCCCACGGTGGCGACACGGTCCTTCACGGCCTTGGTGCGGTACTCCTCGTCATCGCCGCCACCCTCGTCGTTGATCTTGGTGTTCCGGTTGAAGCCGGTCGCGATCCGCTGCTCGAGCGTGGCGTTGGGCAGGAGATCCCCAGCCAGCTGCTCGATGGTGAACCGGTCGAACGGCATGTTCCGGTTGAAGGCCTCGATCACCCACTCACGGTAGGGCCAGATCGAACGGGCGAGGTCGACCTGGTAGCCGTTGGAATCGGCATACCGCGCCAGATCCAGCCAACCACGCGCCATGTTCTCTCCGTAGTGGGGGGACTCGAGCAGCCGGTCGACCAGCCTCTCGTAGGCGTTCGGGGAGGTGTCGGCCACGAACTCGGCAACCTCGTTCCACGTGGGGGGCAGTCCGGTCAGGTCGAGGCTGAGCCGACGGATCAGCGTCGGCCGATCCGCTTCCGCCTGCGGTCGGAGCCCCTCCTGCTCGAGGCGGGCCAGGATGAACCGGTCGATCTCGTTCCGGGTCCACCCGGTGCGCTTCACCGCGGGGAGCCCGGGTCGGACGACCGGGGCGAAGGCCCAGTGGCGTCGGGCGTCGAACTCCGGCCAGACCGCCCCCTCGGCGATCCATTGCCGGAGCACCGCCACCTCGGCCCCGGTGAGAGGCTCACCCTTCGGGGGCATCGCATCGTCCGGGTCGCTCATGGTGACCCGCCGGATCAGCTCGCTGTCGTCGGGCTTCCCGGGCAGCAGGGCCGGCTTGCCAGACTCGCCCGACTTCATCGCGGCGGCGCGGGTGTCGAGTCGGAGCGCCCCCTTCTGCTTGTCGGGCCCATGACATTCCGAGCAGCGCTTGATCAGGAGGGGCTCGACCTCCTTGGCGAAGTCGACCGCGGCATGCAGGATGGAGGTCGTGGCGATCCCGACGGCCCAGACGGCGACCGTGCGGACAATCCGATGGCGTTCAGGCCGGACCGGCCTGTGGTTCAGAGGGGACATGTTATGCGCAGACGATGCCCACGAAGCCTCCAAGCAGCCAGTCGTGAATTGGCAGAAGCCCCCCCGAATATCGTCCGTGGCCCATCCCACAGACCCATCCCACACACCCATCCCACAGACCCTTTCCAAGGTGGCGACCTGTGCCTAGCATCCGCGCATCTTATGCCGACCTACGTCTACGAAACCATTCCGTCCAAGCCGGGCCAGAACACCCGTCGCTTCGAGTTGAAGCAGTCGATGAAGGATGCCCCGCTCGCGAGCGACCCGGAGACCGGCCTCCCGGTCCGACGCGTCATCTCGGGCGGATTCGCCCCCATGACCAGCGGCTCCGATGCCGCCGACTGCGGCACGGCCGCCTGCGCCATGCCGGCTCCCCCCCGCCACTCCTGCGGCTCCATGTGCGGCTGCGCAGCGAACTGACCCACCACCCTCCGCCCCACCCCACCTCCATGTCCGAGATCGACAGCCGCATCCCCGTCACCGTCCTCACCGGCTTCCTGGGCGCCGGGAAGACCACCCTCCTCAACCACCTCCTGACCGCGAACCACGGCAAACGCATCGCGGTCATCGAGAACGAATTCGGGGAGATCGGCATCGACAATGCCCTCGTCATCAACGCCGACGAGGAGATCTTCGAGATGAACAACGGGTGCATCTGCTGCACCGTCCGCGGCGATCTCATCCGGATCCTCGGACAGCTGCTCAAGCGCCGCGACAAATTCGACTACATCCTCGTCGAGACGACCGGCCTCGCCGACCCCGGCCCCGTCGCCCAGACGTTCTTCAGCGACGACGAGATGCAGCGGGCGTTCCGGCTCGACGGCATCGTCACCCTGGTCGACGCCAAGCACATCGGCCTGCATCTCGAGGACGCCCCCGAGGCCAAGGAACAGATCGCCTTCGCCGACCGCATCCTGCTCAACAAGACCGACCTCGTCGGCCATGACGAGGTCGTGGCCCTCGAGGAACGGATCCGCTCGATCAACGCCCTCGCGAAGATCCATCGGACCACCCAGGCCGTGCTCGGGGTCGACCATGTCC
>CAZZKQ010000504.1:0-2818 GCA_964654875.1 uncultured Verrucomicrobiota bacterium
GGCGGCCAACGGCCTGACGATGAACCCGGAGGCGGATCGTCGGACGCTGGCGCGTCGGGTGGCTCTCGACCTCACCGGACTCCCCCCGCTGCCCGGCGAGGTCGAGGCCTTCGTGAAGGACCCCTCCCCGGATGCCTATGAACGCTGGGTCGACCGCCTCCTCGACAGCCCCCGCTGGGGCGAACATCGGGGCCGCTACTGGCTGGATGCCGCCCGCTATGCCGACACCCACGGTCTGCATTTCGACAACTACCGCGAGATGTGGCCCTACCGCGACTGGGTCATCTCGGCCTTCAACCGGAACCAGCCCTTCGACCGGTTCGTCGTCGAGCAGATCGCCGGGGATCTCCTGCCCGACCCCACCCAGGATCAGCTCGTCGCCACCGGCTTCCACCGGTGCAACATGACCACCAACGAGGGAGGCACCATCGAGGAGGAGAACCTCGTCGGCTACGCCAACGACCGCGTCTCGACCACCGGCTGGGTCTTCCTGGGGCTCACGACCAACTGCAGTGCCTGCCACGACCACAAGTTCGATCCCTTCACCCAGCGGGATTTCTACTCCATGGCGGCCTTCTTCCGGAACACGCAGCAGTCGGGGTTCGACGGCAATGTGAAGGATGGCGCCAACGCCAGCATGGTCGTCGTGACCGGTCCCGTCGATGCCGACCGGTGGGCCGCGCTGCCGGAGCAGATCGATGCCGCGAAGAAGGCCGTCGACCAGGCCCGTTCGGAGGCCGGACCCGCGATGGAGCGCTGGATTGGCGGCCTCCGGAGACCCGCGCTCGAGTCGGCGTTGGAGCTCCCGGGCCAGACCTTCCGGGCCGCACTGGCCTCCAGCCGCACGAACCCGATCCCGGTGACGGTCGCAGGGAAGGGGATCGAGGTGCCGACCGCCGGATCGATCACCCTCCGCACGAACGGCCTGTTCGGACCGGCCCCCGTCTTCGGCAAGGACGCCACCGCCCGGGTCGAGGACGCCGGCGCGTTCGAGACGAACCAGGCCTTCTCGTTCGGCGGTTGGATCCGGGTCCCCGCCGACTCCAACGCCACCGCCGCGGTGCTGGCCCGGATGGATCCGCCGTCGGAGTCCTACCGGGGCTGGGACCTCTGGGTCCAGGGCGGCCAGTTCGCCACCCACATCATCCACAAATGGCCCGACAGTGCGATCAAGGTGGCCACGAAGGACTCCGTCGTGCGGAAGGGCCAGTGGCAGCACGTGTGGATGGGCTATGACGGCTCCGGCAAGGCCTCTGGCGTCTCCATCCATGTCGATGGCGTCCCGGTCCCGGTGTCGATCGAGACCGACAAGCCGCTGACCGGGACGATCCGGGCCGGGGCGCCGCTCACGTTCGCCCAGCGGTCCGGAGGCGATCATTTCGACGGCGTGGCGCTGCAGGACGTCCGGGTCTTCTCCCGGGTGCTTTCGTCGACGGAGGTCATGGCGCTGGCCCGGAATCCTCTCCTGCTCCAGGTGGTCGGGAAACCCGTTCCCGACTGGAACGCCGAGGTCCGCGGCGTGCTGTTGGAGACCTTCACCCGGACCCAGTTCCAGCCGGTGCTCCGGGCGCGTGAGGCCCTGGCCCGGCTCGAGGCCGAACGTGAGGGAATCCGGCAACGCAATCCCGTGACCCACATCCAACGGGAGAAGTCCGACTCGAAGCCCATGGCGGCCCTGCTCGCCCGCGGCCAGTACGACAAGCCCGGCGAACGGGTCGAGGCCAATGTCCCGGCGGCGCTGAACCCGCTGCCTGAGGGCGCCCCGAGGAACCGGATGGGCCTCGCCCTCTGGCTGGTGTCCCCCGAGAACCCCCTCCTCGCCCGTGTCACCGTCAACCGGTTCTGGCAGGAGCTCTTCGGCACCGGTCTCGTGAAGACCACCGAGGACTTCGGCATCATGGGTGAGACCCCGGTGAACCCGGAACTCCTCGACTGGCTGGCGGTGGACTTCCGCGAGGGTGGCTGGGATGTGAAGCGCTTCTTCAAGCAGGTGGTGATGTCCCAGGCCTATCGTCAGGACGCCCGGGTCACCCCGGAGCAGCTGGAGAAGGATCCCCAGAACCGTCTGGTCAGCCGGGGACCGAGGTTCCGCATGGATGCCGAGATGGTGCGCGACCAAGCGTTGGCGGCCAGTGGGCTCCTGGTGCCCAAGGTCGGTGGCGCCAGCGTCAAACCCTACCAGCCCGAAGGCGTCTGGGAGGCGGTCGCGATGCCTGAGAGCAACACGAAGCGCTACGAACGGGACTCGGGCGATGCCCTGTATCGTCGTTCCCTCTACACCTTCTGGAAACGCGCCGCGCCCCCGGCGTCGATGGAAATCTTCAACGCGCCCAGCCGCGAGGTGTCGTGCACCCGACGCGAGCGGACGAACACCCCGCTCCAGGCCTTGGCGACCCTGAATGATCCCCAGTTCATCGAGGCGGCACGACGTCTGGCGGAGATGTCCTGGACTGAGGCGTCCGGGAACCCTCACCGCGCGTTGGAGCGGGTCTCGGAACGGTTGCTCCTGCGGCCGTTGAATCCTGAGGAGCAGGGAATGGTCCGCCGGTCCTTCGACGAGTTCTCCACCTTCTATCGCGGCCATCCCGAGGCCGCCGACCAGCTCATGGGCATCGGCGAGCTCAAGCCCTCCGGTGGTTTTCCCGCCCCGGACCTCGCCGCCCTCACCCTCGTGGCCAACCAGCTGTTCAACCTCGACGAGGTCCTCAACAAATGAGCCGCCGCCCCGAGGAGACCAATTCCATGGACCCCATCACTGAATTCGCACGCCGCGAGACCCGCCGTCATTTCTTCGGCCGCGGCCGTCACCTGCTCGGCT
>CAZZKQ010000505.1:0-2805 GCA_964654875.1 uncultured Verrucomicrobiota bacterium
TGCCGTACCCATGCTGCTCAACCTCTCGTTGAGCGGGGTGCCGTTCTGTGGCGGGGATGTCGGCGGATTCCTGGAGAACACGACGCCCGAGCTGTTCCTGCGGTGGTTCCAGTTCTCCACCTTCACACCGTTCTTCCGGAACCACAGCAACATCGGAACGATCGACCAGGAACCCTGGGCCCTCGGTCAGCCCGTGGAGGAGATCTGTCGGACCTTCCTGCACCTGCGCTACCAGCTGCTGCCCTATCTCTACTGCCTGTTCGCCGAGGCACGGTCGACCGGCGCGCCGATCATGCGCCCGCTGCTCTGGCACTACCCGAACGACCCCGTGGCGGTGGCCTGTGGCGACCAGTTCCTGCTGGGACGCGACCTGATGATCGCCCCGGTGCTGCGTCAGGGCGCGGTGGCCCGGAGCGTGTACCTGCCGAACGACACCTGGATCCAGTTCTGGACAGGCGAACCGCTGGTGGGCGGACAACACGTGGTGTCGGAAGCTCCGTTGAGCACCATCCCCCTCTATGTGAGGGCCGGCGCCATCCTCCCCTTCGGCCCCGCCCAGCAGTTTGTCGGCGAAGTCCCGGATGACAGCCTGATGCTCCATTGCGTCCCGGGACCCGAGGGTCGACTGGACTGGTACGAGGACGATGGCGAGACGCAGGCGTATGAGCAGGGACAGTCCCTGCGACGGACCTTCACCAGCGGGGTGAAGGGACGAACCTGGAACCTCGACGTCTCACCCGCCGTGGGACCGTTCACTTCCCGGGTAAAGACCTGGCGGCTGGTCCTCTGGCAGGCCCGCCACAAGGGCCGACTCCGTATCAATGGCCGTCCTGCCCCCTATGATGTCGTGGAGGATCAGGACATGATCGTCGCCGACATTCCCAACGACCCGGGCACGATCCGTGTCGAGTACTCCCCGGTGGTCTGAGCGCGTGCCCTTCTGGGCATTGAGGCGAAATTCCATCCGTCAGACCATGTTCCGGGCTTCCTGAACCTTGCTGAACGGGTCCAAGCCCGCGAAAAGGACCTGCTGTGTCCCGTGAGGGAGGTCTCGTCCCCCACCCAACGCCAACGGCGCGATCCAAACCTGCTCGGGCCTCGCCCCAGTCGTGTGGGGATTGGGTCTGTGGCCCTTCGCTCGCCCCGTGGCTCCCTCACCCGAGGAAGGCCGTGAGCGGACTGGTCGCGTTCGCCGTGTCGGTGGCGGAACCCAGACCGATCTCGAAGGCCGTCCGCCCCGCCTCCACCGCCTGACGGAACGCGATGGCCATGCGGTTCGGATCACTGGCGACGGCGATCGCCGTGTTCACCAGGACCGCATCGGCACCCAGCTCGAGGGCCTCGGCCGCATGACTCGGGGCGCCGATGCCGGCATCGACCACCACGGGCACCGTGGCCTGCTCGAGGATGATCCGGATCTGGTCGCGTGTCTGCAGGCCCCGGTGGGATCCGATCGGCGAGCCGAGCGGCATGACCGTCGCCGTGCCCGCCTCCTGGAGACGTTTGGCCAGGACCGGATCGGCGTTGATGTAGGGCAGGACCACGAACCCTTCCCGGACCAGGATCTCGGCCGCCTTCAGCGTCTCGATCGGATCCGGGAGCAGGTAGCGGGGATCGGGATGGATCTCGAGCTTCACCCACTTGGGCAAGCCGGCGGCGACGGCGAGCCGGGCAAGTCGGACGGCCTCCTCGGCATTCATCGCACCGCTCGTGTTCGGCAGCAGCAGGTACCGCTGCGGATCGATGAACTCCAGGATGTTGGCGAAGGGATCGCGGGTGCCGGTGAGATCGGCCCGGCGGAGGGCCACGGTCACCACCTCGGTGCCGCTCGCGGCGAGGGCATCGCGCATGGATTCGGGCGACGGGAACTTGCCCGTGCCTAGGAACAGGCGGCTGGTGAACGTACGACCGGCAATGACCAAGGGTTGAGCCATGGGCGGCGCAAGATGGGATCAAGGTCGCCCCCTGTCGAGGGACGAGCTTCCCGGCTTTCCACGTGGTCACCCGTCGATCTCTTGGCCATAGTTGCACCCTCGCCCGCATGATCCGTCCGATCGCCACCGCCGTTGTGCTCACCACGCTGAGCCTGTCCGCACCCCACGGTGCCGAAGTGCCGGCCGCCACCCCGACTCCGGGCACCAACGCCCCACACCACTGGGCGTTCGAACCACTCCGGACCGCCGCACCGCCCGCCATCGCCGGAGCGCGGACCCCGGTCGACGCCTTCATCCTGTCCCGCCTCCAATCCGAGGGCCTGTCCCCATCCCCGCCGGCCACCCCGGAGGTCCTGCTCCGACGGGCCGCGCTCATCCTGACCGGGCTTCCCCCGGCACCCGAGGCCCTTCAGGCCGTCGTGGAGAATCCGTCGCCTGCGGCGTTTCAGGACGCCGTGGAGGGGCTCCTCGCAAGCCCCGCCTACGGCGAACGCTGGGCCCGCCACTGGCTCGACGCCGCCCGGTTCGCCGAGAGCAGCGGATTCGAGCACGACTACGATCGACCCAATGCCTGGCCCTATCGGGACTACGTCGTCCACGCCTTCAACACCGACCAGCCCTACCTCGACTTCGTCCGCTGGCAGATCGCCGGCGATGAAGTCGCCCCGGAGAACCCCTGGGCCCTGATGGCCACGGGATTCCTCGGATCGGGGGTCTTCCCGACCCAGATCACCGCCAACGAGGTCGAACGGTTCCGTTACGATGCGCTCGACGACATGGCCAACACGACCAGCGCCGCATTCCTCGGCCTCAGCGTCGGGTGTGCCCGCTGCCACGACCACAAGACCGATCCCATCGCCTCGAAGGACTA
>CAZZKQ010000506.1:0-2780 GCA_964654875.1 uncultured Verrucomicrobiota bacterium
CGTTGGGGAGGCCTTTGCGGGTCCCCATGATCCGGCGGTGTCGACCTGGTTTGCGAACCAGCTGGTCCGGTCGGTCGAGGCAGCCCTGGACGATCTCCAGCCGGCGCGGCTGGGGGCGGGATCCTTCGAGGCCCCGGAATTCATCCGGAACCGGCTGGATCGGGGCGGTGTGACCGACCCGGAGTTCAGCCTCTTGGTCGTGCAGCAGGTGGACGGGGATCGGGCGGTCCTGGGCAGCTACAGTGCCCATGCAACGGTCCTGGGTGGGAACGTGATGGAGTTCAGCGGTGACTACCCGGGGGCCTGGTCCCGGGCTGTGGAACAATCGGGCATCGGCCTGGCGGCATTCATCGCGGGGGGCGTTGGTAGCCAAAGCCCGGTGGCGCGGAAGGGGGGCTTCGAGGGGGTGGAGGATCTGGGACGCACCTTGGCGGAGAGGACCCGGGATCGGGTGGCACGGATCCCGTTGATGGAGTCGATGCCGTTCCAGACCGAGCTGGTGGCGGTCTCGCTGCCGGAGGTCCAGGTGCGGGTGACGGACGGCATTCGACTCCGCCCGTGGGTGGCGCGTCAGCTGATGCCACCGCTCTCCGAGACGACCGTGCTTCAGGCCTTCCGGTTCGGAAACTGCGTATGGCTGTCGACCCCCTGCGACTACAGCGCCGAACTCGCCCTGGATCTCAAGGCGGTTGCTGCGGCGCGCGGGGTGGATGCCGTGGTGACGAGCTTCAACGGGGACTACATCGGCTATGTGATCCCGGGACGGCACTACCATCGGGAGGGCTACGAGCCGCGGGTGATGAATTTCTACGGTCCCAACGTGCCGATGGTCTTCGCGGAGGCCCTGGCGCGTCTGGCGGTGCCTGCTGGGGGGCAGTAGCCGGGTGAGGCAAAGGGGGATATCAATTCCGAGGCGATGGAAATCCAGGATTTTGCCGAGAGGGTGCTCTTTGCGACGACGCTCGAGGAGAAGCTGGCACCTCCCGTTTCGGATCTGACCGATCTCCGACCGGGTCCATCACTTGCCGCGCCGGAGCATCCTGGACGTCCGACCGCGCTTCGTTTCAAACCGCCGGGTGCCCGGAACCGGGACTTCCCCGATCTCCAGGCCTTGGAACAGGAACGGGAGCGCGGACGTCTGCTGCACTTCTTCGCGAACCATGAGCTGTTGGCGACCGAACTCATGGCGCTGGTGCTGCTCCGGTTTCCGGAGGCGCCACGGGCATTCCGGCGAGGGGTGGTTCAGACGCTTCAGGAGGAACAGGATCACACCCGGATGTACTGCCGGCGCATGGCGGAGTGTGGCCTGACCTTTGGGGAGATGCCCGTCTCGGGGTATTTCTGGCGCGCGGTATCGCCGATGGAGCATCCCATCGATTTTGTGGCAGGCCTGAGCCTGACGTTCGAGCAAGCCAACCTCGATTTCTGCCGCCAGTTTGCTGCCGCGTTCCAAGCGGTTGGGGACGAGCAGACCGCCGGGCTGTTGGACGGGATCTATCGCGATGAAATAGCCCATGTGGCCCATGGACTGAAGTGGTTCCGGCGCTGGAAGAATCCGGCCCAATCCGACTGGGAGGCTTTCCAGTCCCGGCTGAAGTTCCCGCTCTCACCGCAGCGGGCCAAGGGCAGCAGCCTGAATGTCGAGGGTCGTCGTGCGGCGGGGCTGGATCCCGGATTCATCGCGGAACTGGATGTCTTCTCGCAGTCGAAGGGGCGGACCCCACGGGTGTATGTCTTCAACCCCTTTACCGATGCCTACCTGTCCCAGGGCAGAGCCTTCGTTCCGGGAACCCTCCAGCGTCAGCTGGCGGAGGATCTGTCCACCCTGCCGCAGTTCCTGGCGCGCCAGGATGACCTGGTCTTGGTTCCGCGACGCCCTTCGGCGGCGTTCCTGAGTGGTCTCAAGCGGGCTGGGTTTCCGCTTCCCGAGTTCGTCGAGACGGGCCCAAACCCGGCGGTTGCAATCCAGGGGCTTTCCTCCCGCAAGCTTGGGGGGTTGTCCCCATGGGCCTGGGGGCCGGACAGTCTCGAGCTCCTGAAGCCTCTGCATGGGAGTCTCCCATCGTCCGCGCCCATTCCAGAATTCGTGTTGGGTCCTGGAATCCGGAGCCTCTACAGCAAGACCACCAGTGCCGCCCTGCTCGGGGAGCTCCTGGCGGATGGGGATGGCAGCGAGACCCCATGGCTGTGTCCGCGGAACGTGGTGGGGCGGACCGTGGACTCGCTTCCGGACGCCCTGGAGGCCATCCGGCATTTCCGTCAACTGGGGTCTCCGCGACTGGTGGCAAAGGAAGCCCTGGGCGTCGCCGGCTCCAATGCCCTGCGGCTCTGGGAGCCGGAACTCCTCCCCCAGCAGCACCGATGGCTGGAATCGACCCTGAGCCTCGGCCGGACCCTGGTAGTCGAGCCGTGGCTGGATCGGATCGTGGATTTCTCGGTCCAATGGGAGATGCGTCCCACAGGGCTGCGTCTTTTGGGTTTCACCGGTCTGCTGACGGATGGTCGGGGACAGTATCAGGGCAACTGGGTGGAACCTCACCCGGGTCGTCTCCCGTCGTCGGTCCTCCGCAACCTGCCACGGGGTGCCGGTCGGGACCTGTCCCACTGGATCGAGAGGCTTCGTCTGCGACTCGAGTCCTGGTTGCGGGCCGAGCGGTTCGTGGGACCGATCGGAGTCGATGCCTTCGTCTATCGGGATTCCGACGGGAGCTCCCGGGTGAAGCCGATCGTGGAGATCAATCCCCGCATGACCTTTGGCCGACTGGCCCTCGAGCTGATGC
>CAZZKQ010000507.1:0-2774 GCA_964654875.1 uncultured Verrucomicrobiota bacterium
CTCCCGGGCCGCCAATGGGGTCAGCGCCCTGCATGGGGAGGTGAGCCGCGAGATGTGGAAGGCGTTCTACCACAAGCACACCGCCTCCGAGGTGCCCATCGGCTCCATCACCAACGGCATCCACCTGGTGGGCTGGATCAAGGGTCCGATGCGGCGGTTCTGGCGGCAGCGCCATCTGAAGGGCGGCGGGGTACCCGAACGGTTCGTCGAGGACGCCAACACGCCGGAGTTCTGGGCCCGGATGGCGGATCCGTCCGTCACCAGCGACGAGGAACTCTGGGCCATGCGCTACAAACTGCGCCGGGAACTGATCGAGTTCGCCCGACGTCGCCTGCTCATCAACCACCGGTCGTTCAGCCAGTCCGACTACATCGCCTTCGACGCCCTGCTGAATCCCGACGCCCTCACGATCGGCTTCGCCCGGCGCTTCGCCACCTACAAGCGCGCCCCGCTGATCTTCGACCAGTTCGAGAACATCGTGAAGCTGGTGCGCGACACCAGCCGTCCGGTGCAGTTCATCTTCGCCGGGAAGGCCCACCCGCGGGACGACGAGGGCAAGCGGTTCATCCAGAAGATCATCCACCTGTCGAACTACAGCGAGCTCAAGGGCCACCTCGTGTTCCTCGAGAACTACGACATCCACGTCTGCCGGCAGATGGTCTCCGGATGCGACATCTGGCTGAACAACCCGCGCCGTCCGCTCGAAGCCTCCGGCACCAGCGGCATGAAGGCCACCGCCCACGGCTGCCTCAACATGTCCATCCTCGATGGCTGGTGGCGCGAGGGCTACGACGGCTCCAACGGATTCGCCATCGGACCCGATTCCCACCCGGCCGACGTCGTCGAACAGGACCGCGTCGACAGCGCCAACCTCTTCAAGGTCCTCACCGAGGAGGTCGTCCCGACCTTCTTCAACCGCGACGCCCAGGGCATCCCCCGTCAATGGATCGCCCGCATCCGCCGCGCCCTCACCACCCTCGCACCCCAGTACAGCACCTGGCGCATGGTCCAGGAGTACACGAACTCCTACTACCTGCCCCACCTGAAGTGATGGCGGGCATCGAACCCGCGGGCGTCTCATGAGGTGGATCACTGGACCTCACGTCCAGGGCGTCAGCATACGACTTGCTCCCCGGGTTGAAGTGATTCCGGAGCGGGGGTTCCGGGACAGTTTCGGTCACATCGCTGTCCGGTTTTGATCGATGTGGACGGAAGGTCTCCGGGCCCCGCCGTGGGGTCCCTGTTCGGTGTCCAAAAACCCTTTGCCTCGTCGGTTCGTCGACCGATAGGCTTCACAGGCTGAATGCGTCTCCACGCGGCCAGCCCCCCTTCAAGGGCTCATCCATGAAATCGTATCCGTCGGTTCCCAATTCGCTGTATCGACCCGAGTTCGAGCACGACGCCTGTGGCGTCGGGTTCATCGCCAACATCTCCGGGAAGAAGGAGCAGCGCATCGTCCAGTTCGCCATCGAGGCGCTGAACAGCCTCGCCCATCGAGGGGCGCTCGATGCCGATGCGAAGACCGGCGACGGAGCCGGCATCCTGGTCCAGCTGCCCAAGGCCTTCTTCAAACAGGAAGCCGACAAACTGGGGGTCAAGGCCGTCGAGGAGGAGGACCTCGCCGTCGGCTTCGTCTTCGCCCCGGCCGGCAACAAGTACCTGATCGCCAAGTGCCGCCAGTTCGTCGAGGAGGCCTGCGCCAAGTACGGCATCCATTTCCTGGCGTGGCGCCCGGTTCCGACCAATCCCAAGTGCCTGGGCGACAAGGCCCGGGCCACCATGCCCGAGATCCTGCAGTGCCTGCTCGGAAGGGACCTCAGCTGGAGCCCCGACGAGTTCGAGCGGAAGCTCTTCCTGGCCCGGAACCACGCCGAGCGCGCCGCCATGGCCGAGAAGGTCGAGGGATTCTACTGCCCGTCGTTCAGCGGCAGGACCATCGTCTACAAGGGCCTCTTCAACGCCCCGCAGCTGCCCAAGTTCTACCTCGACCTCAAGGACCCGCTGTTCGTCTCCGCCCTGGCCATCTACCACCAGCGCTACTCGACCAACACCTTCCCCACCTGGCACCTGGCCCACCCGTTCCGGATGCTCGCCCACAACGGCGAGATCAACACCCTGCTCGGCAACAAGAACTGGACCCGTGCCCGGGAGAACGAACTCGAATCCGCCGTCTGGGGCAGCGAGGTGGAGACGCTCCGCCCGATCATCCAGCCGGGCGGCTCCGATTCCGCCGCGCTCGACAACGCCCTCGAGGCGCTCGACCTCTCCGGTCGTCACCTCCTCCACGCCGCCACCATGCTGGCGCCGGAAGCCTGGGAGAACGCCTCCGACCTCGATCCGAAGATCCGGGACTATTACCAGTACCACGCCTGCCTGAACGAGCCGTGGGACGGTCCCGCCGCCGTGGTGTTCTCCGATGGACGCATCATCGGCGCGACCCTGGATCGCAATGGCCTCCGCCCGGCCCGCTACAAGATCTATGAGGATGGCCTCATGGTCATGGGCTCCGAGGTCGGCGTCGTCGCCCTCGACGAGAAGAAGGTCGTCCAGAAAGGACGCCTCGGACCGGGTCGGATCCTCGCGATCGACACCCAGACCGGGAAGTTCATGAACGACGAGGCGGTGAAGACCTTCGTCGCCTCCCAGAAGCCCTACGGCGACTGGCTGAAGGACAACCTGGTCGACCTCTCCACCCACGCCAAGGGCCTCGCCAACAGCCACCAGACGGTCAACCTGCTCGATCTGACCCTCCAGCAGATCACCTTCGGATGGGA
>CAZZKQ010000508.1:0-2773 GCA_964654875.1 uncultured Verrucomicrobiota bacterium
ACCGCAGTCGGCTCCCGGCGGGCAGGGGCTTGGCGAAGCCCTCCGGGTAGATCTGGAACGTGTTCCCAGGCACGTAGGCCGCGAAGAATCCCGTCACGCCGTCGCCGCTGGAATCCGAGTTGCCCCGACCGCGTTGTCCGGGTGGACGCGCGAACACGAGCACGTGGTGGACGACCGCCTTGGCCGTGGGCTGGATCTCCACCGCTGTCACCCACTGGTCCTCCGTCAGCCCCGTCTCAATGGTGGCTTTCTGGTAGGGCATCACCCCTTCGGCCGCGACAGCGATCGACTTCGGGATCGTATAGACGGCGTCCGGTTTCCCGATGCTCCAGTCGCCCGCGGGAGGCAGGGGCAGGGGAGCCTCCTTCGGATCGCCCGCAGGACGGGAACCCGACAGCCAAGCGATGAGGTCTCGCCGGTCGTCCTCCGGCAATGAACGGTCGTTCAGCCACGGACTGTGGCCGGAGGCCCCACCTTTTTCCGGCGCGGCGAACCATGGGGGCATGAGGCCTTTCTCGACCTGGGTCTGGATCACGCGGGCATGGCTGCCGACCGAGGCGAGGGATTCCAGTTCGAATGGTCCCGGGCCGCCGGTGGTGTGGCATCCCTGACAGTGGGTCTGGAGGATTCGGGAGACCCGGTTGTGGAATGTCACCGCGGCACCCATCGGCATCGGGATCGGCCCTGCGGAATCGAGATCGCATCCGGGGGCGGTCGTGGCCGCGATCGCAGGACGGTCCCCGGTCCGCACCGCTGCCAGGGCGTCCTTCAAGGGACGACGGGTCGGCTCGGACTTGGCGTAGCCCAGGCCATACTGGTCATCGACCGCCCCGCGGTACACGACCGTTCCGGCGGCGTCGGTCAGGATCGCCTCGGTGGTGCTGCGGAGGCCGAGGCGTCGGGCCAATTCGCCCTTCGGATCACGGAGTACGGGAGCCGTCCACCGATGGGTGGACGCCATCGTCTTGAGATCGTCCTTCGGATCCGAGTCGAGCGGCGCAATGAAGACCACCTCGAAACCCTGGGCCGAGGCCTCGGTGGCGAGGCGTCCAAGGGCGGGACCGTACTTGCGGCTGAGGGGGCAGGTCGATGAGGTGGCGAGCAGGAGCCGTCCCTTTCCGGACGGACGGGCGTCGAGGTCCACCTTGCGTCCATCGAGGCTGGTCCACGACCCGGCCTGGAGGCGTCGTCCGACACCCCACGCGATGGGGTTCACGGGCCAGAAGGATTCCTTGGGCTCCATCGCGGCAGACGTCGTAGCAAGGGGAGCGTTGGTGGCCTTCGGGGACGGAGCGGCCCATCGGCGGCGTCCGCCGATCTCCGTGATGGCCTCGGCGGCCTCTTGTCGGGTGATGGCCCCATCCCCATCGCGATCCAGCCACTGCAGCATGGCGGGGTTGTTGATCTCGTCCGCGGTCACCCGGCCGTCACCATTCCGATCAAACCGCTCGAAGGCATCCGGACGTTTGGGGCGTCCGCCGGGCTGGGCGTCTGCTGGACGCTGGGCTGCTGGGGCGTTTGGGGATGGAGCGGCCTCCTGAGCGAGAAGTGCTGGAATACCGAGGAGTCCAAGCAGCACAAGGCAGGAGGCTTTGAGGGTACAACGAGTCCGGACCAAGGAAACCTTCACGGTGAGACCATGCCATCGAATCGGTGCGGAGCCTAGGGCGGAGAGCACCAGGTCCGGGTTCTGGTGGGTGATGCAGTGCCCCGCATCACTGGGTGCACAGTGTGCCCCCACAACGCCCCAGGCGTCGTTGATTCCTTGGGTTGGGACCGAGGTGGGCTGACAGCCCAGGACCAAATCGACTTGGGGTCAGGTTCGGTTTCGGGCTCTGGGCCTCGGGCTCACTCGTCCAGGACGAGCTTTCCAGCCTCGCCGGCCTTGCCGCGTTTCTCGAGATCCGCCAGCAGGCCTTCGTCCGAGAGGTCCAGCTTGTGGGAATGCTCCCAATCGTGGTGCGCAACGTCATGGAGCTCCTCGACAAGGGTGGTGTCGTCGACCTCGATCGCCAGCTCCCGGCGGTCATCGAAGCTCCCCGGGGCGAGGTTGATGGAACCGATGATCGCCCGCTTGCCGTCGGCCAGGAGCATCTTTCCGTGGAGCTTCAGCTTCTTGAGCTTGTGGATCTTCGCGCCGACGTCGTCGAGCATCCGGAGCCCGCTGACGCCCTCGAGCAGCTTCTCCTTCTTCAGACTGTGGGGCGGACGGGCCATCACATGGACCTTCACGTCCCGCTCTCGGGCGCGGATGAGGCGCTCGATGATGACCGGGTCCTGGTACCGCTCGTTCTGGACGAAGAGGCTGTGCTTCGCCTTGTCGATGAAGTGGGCGATGGCCTCGCGACCATTGGCCGGACACCAGATCAGTGGCGTTGTACCCGGGGGCTTGAACGCCTGGCGATGCCAGTCAGCCTCGAAGCAGTCGAGGATCTCCCGCACCTCATCCTTGTGCTCGGTGGTGACGGCGTAGTCGCGGGTTTCGGTGAGGTTCCGGGTGGCCCAGTTCAGGGACTTCACGAAGGCGAGCTTCTCGTCCACCACCATGGATTTCTCATGGGTCACCCCGAAGTCCGGGCTGCTGTCCTTCACCGGGATGCCGGCGTGGTGGAGGGTCTTGCGCGATTCGGCGTTGTCGTCCTCGCCGTCACGACGTGCGGCGTTGAGCATGATCTGGACGTCCACGCCACGCTTGCGGGCGGCGATGACGGCCTGGATGAGGTCCGGGTCGGAGAACACGAACATCTTGATCCGGAGGTTGCCCTTCGCGCCG
>CAZZKQ010000509.1:0-2767 GCA_964654875.1 uncultured Verrucomicrobiota bacterium
GCTTCGGCCCCCCGTGGGTCGTCGTCACCCTTGGTCCATGAAGCTCGTCTCCTGGAACGTCAACGGCCTCCGCGCCGTCCTGAAGAAGACCCTGCTGACGTACCTCGAGGAGGAGGGGCCGGACATCCTGTGTCTCCAGGAGACCAAGTGCACGGCGGGTGACGTGGCTCCGGTCTGGCCCTCCTGCTATGAGGCCTTCTGGAACAGCGCCGAGAAGAAGGGGTATTCGGGAACCGCGATCCTCACCCGCCACCATCCGCTGCGGGTGACTCCGGGGATCGGCATCGTCCGCCATGACCAGGAGGGGCGGGTCCTCACGGCGGAGTTCGACGGATTCTTCCTGGTGAACGTGTACACCCCGAACTCCCAGCGGGAGCTGACCCGTCTGCCGTACCGGATGGAGTGGGACCGCGACTTCAGGGCCTATCTGGCGGGGCTCGAGGCGAGGAAGCCGGTGGTGTTCTGCGGCGACCTCAACGTGGCGCACGCCGAGATCGATCTCGCCAACCCGAAGGCGAATGTCCGCAACCACGGGTTCACCGCGGAGGAGCGGTCGGGCCTGGATGCGCTGATCGCCGATGGGTTCGTCGACACCTTCCGGGAGTTCGAGAAGGGTCCGGGACACTATTCCTGGTGGAGTCCGATGGGTGGGGCGCGCAGTCGGAATGTGGGGTGGCGGCTGGACTACGTCCTGATGAGCGCCCGGATGCGTCCCCGGCTCCGGTCCGCCTTCATCCGTTCCGCGGTCCTCGGATCGGACCACTGTCCGGTCGGCGTCGAGCTGGAGTGAGGGGCGGATCCCGGGTGTCCCCCCGCCTTGTCTCTTGAATTTCTGGGATCGTGCGCGGAGTTTAGCTGGACGGTTCCCCTCGGGCCCATCCCCGGGGGTGTCCGGACGAACCATGCACACTGTTTCCACCCTCGGCCGCCGCGCCTTCACCCTGATCGAGCTGCTCGTCGTCATCGCCATCATCGCGATCCTGGCCGGCATGCTCCTGCCCGCGCTGGGCAAGGCCAAGGCCAAGGCCCAGGGCATCAACTGCATGAACAACCACAAACAGCTGCTGCTGGGGTGGGCGCTCTACAATTCCGACAACAACGACCAGCTGCTCTATGCCTACGCCCCGGAGGTCAATCCGAACACGTCGGACGGTGCCTGGGTCCAGGGCGATCTCGACATCGGGAACCTGAGCGCCGATGGGAACTGGAACACCAACTGGCTGGTCCAGAGCCCGCTGTGGCGCTACACGGGCCAGACCCGGGCGGTCTGGAAATGCCCGTCGGACATGAGCACGGCCATCGACCGCAGCAAGAACAAGGTCCCCCGGGTCCGGAGCATGTCGATGAGCATCTGGACCGGTGGCAACAAGGGCACGGATGGGGGCTGGGCGAACGAGCCGTGGAACGTCTTCACCAAGGCCAGCAGCATGAATGATCCGGGTCCGGCCATGACCTACGTGCTGCTCGACGAGCGTGAGGACAGCATCAATGACGGCTTCTTCGTCGTCTCGATGGAGAACTCGATCTACGCCAAACGGGTGAACCTGGGATCGATCCGGATGGTCGATGTCCCGGCCAGCTATCACAATCGGGCGGGCGGGTTCTCCTTTGCGGATGGGCACTCGGAGATCAAGAAGTGGGCCGATCCCCGCACGATGCCCCCGATCAAGAAGGGGTCGTGGGTCCAGTCCGGAACCCAGGGCAACAATCGCGACGTGATGTGGATGCAGGAGCATTCCACCCGGCTGCGCTGAGGCTCTTTGTGGCGGCAGTGGCCCCTCGCGACCGGGGTCCCGTCTACCCCCGGCGCCCTCCGGGATTTCCGAACCGTCCTCTTCACAACGGGTTCTGTCCTGACCACACTGAGGGTCCTACATGACGAACCCCCCAAGCCCCCCGAGAGGCATCCAGACCTTCGTCCACTATCTGGAGGAGGGGATGGGGCGCATCTGGCTCAGGCGCCTCCTGACGATGGTCGTGGTGGGGATCGCCATCGCGTTGTACCAGAACAACGAGGCGAAGAATTTCCGGGCCCCCGAGGCCATGGACCTGGCCCAGCTGGGCCGGAACCTGGCCGCCGGCCAGGGCTATACCACGGGCTTCATCCGTCCCCTCAGCATCCATCTCCTCGAGGACCAGGCGGTCCGCAGGGGGAGGGATCCCCGGGCGGTCCTCCTGACCCGTCATCCGGATCTCGAGAACCCCCCGCTCTATCCCGCGATCCTGGCGGTCGTGTTCAAGGCCATGCCGGTGTCCTGGTGGGCCCAGCTTCCCGCCAACGAGTTCTATCGGCGTCCGATGGAGGAGGTGGTCCTCTCCGTGATGAACCTGGGCTTCTTCGCCCTCGTGGTGGCGCTCGCAGGATGGCTCGGGACGCGGTTGTTCGACGCCACGGCCGGTGCCCTGGCGGCCGCGTTGATCGTCGGGACCCACGTCTTCTGGCAGTTCGCCAACTCGGGCCTGCCCACCCTGCTGCTGATGGTCTTTTTCCTGCTCCTCCTGCACCTGCTGCTGGGCTTCGAACGGGAGGCGGCCTCCGAGGTCCCGCGTCGGGGTCGGCTCCTGCTCCTCGCTGCCGGATCCGGCGGGATGGTGGGTCTGATGTTCCTGACCCAGTATTCCTTCGGCTGGCTCGTGGTGCCGGTCACCGGCTTCCTCGCCTGGCGCGGCATCGGCGTCCGTGGCCGCGTGTTCGGACTCGCCCTGGTAGCCTTCCTCATCCTTGCGGCTCCCTGGATCGCCCGGAACCTTTCGGTCTCTGGACAGC
>CAZZKQ010000510.1:0-2739 GCA_964654875.1 uncultured Verrucomicrobiota bacterium
GATCGGCCCCGCCCTCGTCGTTCGTCATGTTGTTGCGGACGAACCCGGTCGCGATGCGCTGGTCGGTGGTCGGGTTGGGGAGGAGATCGCCGGCGAGCTGCTCGACGGTGAAGGTGTCGAACGGCTGGTTGGTGTTGAAGGCTCGGATGACCCAGTCCCGCCAGAGCCACAGGAATCGCACGCCGTCAAAATGGTAGCCGCTGGTGTCGGCGAACCGAGCGAGGTCGAGCCAGTTGGCGGCCATGCGCTCGCCGTGGTGCGGGGAGGCGAGGAGGCGCTCCACGAGGCGGTCGTAGGCCTCGGGCTTCCTGTCGGACAGGAAGGCGTCGACCTCCTCGACCGTGGGCGGGAGGCCGGTGAGGTCGAAGCTGAGGCGTCGCACGAGCGTGGCGCGGTCGGCCTCGGGATTGGGTTTCAACCCGGCGGACTCCATGCCGGCGAGGACGAATCGGTCGATCTCATTCCGGGGCCATCGGGTATCCTTGACCTTCGGCAGCGGCGGCGGCTCCGGGGGGATGAACGACCAGTGCTCGCGCCAGGCCGCGCCCGATGCCACCCAGCGCTGGAGGATCTCGATCTGCTTCGGCGACAGGGGCTTCCCATGCTCGGGTGGCGGCATGATGTCGTCGGGGTCTTTCGTCAGGATCCGTTCCACCAGCGTGCCTCCCTTCGGGTCGCCCTTCACGAGGGCATGCTGGCCCGACTTGAGCTTCCGGAAGGCGTCGGCCTCCAGATCGAGCCGCAGGCCCGCCTTGCGCTTGGCTTCGTCGGGCCCGTGGCAGGTGTAGCAGTGGTCCGACAGGATGGGGCGGACGTCGCGGTTGTAGTCGGGCGCCGACTCCTTGGCGGCGGTGCCGACGGAGGCGAGCCCGAGGAATCCCAGCAGGAGGGAGGTCCAGGTCCATCCGGAGGCCGAGCGCAGCAGGGTCATGCGCAGGACTATGGAAACGGAAAGGGAGTCCTTCAACCGCCGAACAGGGAAAGACGTCGCGATTCGGGTGACCCCAACCTCACCGCCGGAGTCCTGTGGCGCTCCCGGCTCGGTGCGCTCTTCCCTCCTCCATCCATCCGAGGATCACCTCCGCGGAGCGTTCCGGGGCCGAGACCAGAGGGGCGTGGTCCGCACCCCAGATCACCCGATCCCCACGCCAACCGGGACACTCCCGAACGAGCCAACGTCGGACGGGAATCCAGGGCACGATCGGGTCCCAAAACCCCATGAGACTCCAGACCGGCACCCGTGTGGCCCGCGCGATGTCCCGGGGGTCCGACTCCAGGATCAGGTCCAACCGATGCAGCAGTGCGGCCCGGTCGGAGGGCTCAAGACGTCGCTCGATGAAGTCCTCCAGCGATCTCCGGACCTGGGGGGAGCAACGTCCCATCCCACGGATCCGGAGCAGGTAGGTCCGCAGGGTGATCCCGAGAATCCAGCCCGGGAGGTGGCGGACGATCGGGCGGGCGAGCCGGACGCCGAGCCTCCAGGGATAACGGACGAAGCCTCCCACCAGGAACAGGCCCCGCACCGTGAAGTTCCCCTGCTCCACCGACCTCCGGAGGAGCCGCCAGGCGATCTGGGACCCGAACGATTCGCCCAGGATCCAGCCGTCGCGGATGCCGGCCCCCTCCAGCTGGTCAGCGATCGCCATGACCTGATCCTCGAGCGAGACGTTCCCATCGCCAGGATAGGTGAACTCCACCCATCGTACCCGTCCGCCGAGGGCGTCCCGGATGCCCTGGGTCATATGCCAGTCCCCGTGGAGTCCGGGCAGGTAGACCAGGGTTGGCTGGCCCGCCACCCCATGGATCCGAATCTGAAGCCCCCGCCCCATGGCTTCAGCCGGCGGGCGGAGCCGTCGAGGCCACACCGGCCTCCTGGTCCGCCTCCTCCGAGGCGGAGGGCACGAGGAGGGCAAGGACGCCTCCGAGCAGGGACATCGGCCACTGCCAGATGGGCAGCAGGAAATACCCGGCCACGCCCTGTCCAGCCCCCTGGCGCGGCAGGATGACCAGATAGTGGGTGAGGCCGAACAGGACCGACACCGAGACGAGGACCAGCACCATCACCCGGACCCAGGGGCGTCGGGCGATCCATGCAGCGACCGGAGGCAGAACGAACGGGGAGAATCCCCAGATCGCCGCCATGAGGCCCGCGTTGCCCATCGATCCGGTGAGTCCCCCGGCCCGGACCAGGGCCCAGGCCGGGAGGAGGGAGCCCACGAAGGCCATGAGGCAGGTGAGGGGAAACAGGGGTGAAGAGGTGCTGGGGTTCATCGACGACTCCCGGAAGGTATCCCCCAGTCCAAAACCGGCGAGTCCTCATTCGAAACCCGGCGTCCGGGCAGCGGGCCCACCCCCGAGGTAACCGTTTCGTTTCGGCCGGATGCTTGACCTCATCCCGGCAGTGGTCATGCTCATCGGCTCGTCTCCGAACGGGGACCGCCCTATGCAGCACATCCGGAACATCGCGATCATCGCCCACGTCGACCACGGCAAGACCACCCTCGTCGACTGCCTTCTGAAACAGTCGGGAACCTTCCGCTCCAACCAGCAGGAGGCGAGCGAGGAGCGTCTGATGGACTCGATGGACCTGGAGAAGGAGAAGGGCATCACGATCCGGGCGAAGAATGCGGCGTTCAAGTACAAGGACTTCCACGTGAACATCGTGGACA
This sequence comes from uncultured Verrucomicrobiota bacterium, assembly GCA_964654875.1. Taxonomy (GTDB): domain Bacteria; phylum Verrucomicrobiota; class Verrucomicrobiia; order Limisphaerales; family UBA9464; genus UBA9464. Next base: position 2,670 of record CAZZKQ010000510.1, read on the forward strand.
CCCCGGGACACGCGGACTTCGGCGGCGAGGTCGAGCGCATCATGAACATGATCGACGGCGTGCTGCTGGT
>CAZZKQ010000511.1:0-2735 GCA_964654875.1 uncultured Verrucomicrobiota bacterium
GCCGGCGGAACGGCGGCGCACGACGCGCATCCACCGGCGCGGCAGCTTCCTCGACCCCGGCGACGTGGTGACGCCGGACGTGCCGCGCATCTGGCCGGGCCTGCCGGCCGACGCTCCGCGCGACCGGCTCGGCTTCGCGCGCTGGCTGGTGTCGCGGGAGAACCCGCTGACGGCGCGCGTCACCGTGAACCGCCAGTGGCAGGCCTTCTTCGGCCATGGCCTCGTCCGCACCACCGAGGATTTCGGGTATCAGGGGGAGGCCCCGTCCCATCCCGCGCTGCTCGACTGGCTGGCGGTCGAGTTCATGAACCAGGGGTGGTCCATGAAGAGGCTGCACAAGCTGATCGTGATGAGTGCGACCTATCGGCAGTCGTCGCGGGCCACACCCGCGCTCCTGGCCCGGGACCCTGAGAACCGCCTCCTGGCGCGGGGTCCTGGACAGAGGCTGGAGGCTGAGGTGATCCGCGACGTCGCGCTGGGTGCCAGTGGACTGCTCTCCCTCAAAATGGGAGGGCCGAGTGTCCATCCGCCCCAGCCCGCGGGCGTCAGCGAGGCGGCCTATGGCAACCGGGGCTGGCCGACGAGCTCCGGGGAGGACCGCCACCGGCGGAGCCTCTACACCTTCATGCAGCGCACCGCGCCGTTCGCGATGTTCAACACCTTCGATGCACCCACCGGGGAATCGTGCGTGGCCCGGCGTGACGTTTCGAACACCCCTCTCCAGGACCTGACGCTGCTGAACGATGTCGCCTTCGTCGAAGCCTCCCAGGCTCTGGGTCGGATCCTCGCCGCGGATCCTGGCCCGGTCGAGGACCGCATCCGCCAGGCGTTCCGTCGGTGTCTCACCCGGCCGCCGACCCGGGACGAGATGACGATGCTGCTCCGGTTCCTCGGGGCGCAGCAGCGGCGCATCGCGGCCGGCGAGCTGGATGCCCGACAGATCGCCGGTGAGGGCGAGGGCGACCCCGTGCAGCGTGCGGCATGGACGACGCTCGTGCGCGCCATCCTGAACCTCGATGAGATGATCACCAAAGGCTGACCATGGATCCCTTCAGACAACGCGGAATCGACGTCACACGGCGGCATTTCCTCCGGGATTGCGGCATCGGGCTGGGCAAGATGGCCCTCGCCGGCCTCCTGACCGACTCCCTCTCGGGGCGTGCCGTCGCCGCCGCGGGTTCGACGGTCCATCCCCTCGCGTCCCGGCAGCCGCACTTCGCCCCGAGGGCCAAGCGGGTCATCCACCTGTTCATGGCTGGCGCTCCGAGCCAGCTGGAGCTGTTCGACCACAAGCCGGAGCTGGCGAAGCTCGAGGGCAAGCCGCTGCCTCCCTCCGTGATCGGTGGGCAACGCTACGCGTTCATCCGGCCGGATGCCGCCGTGCTGGGGCCCCGGTTCCGGTTCGGACGACACGGCCAGTCCGGCATCGAGTTGTCGGAGGTGTTGCCCCACCTCTCCCAGGTGGTGGATGACCTCTGTGTCATCCGATCCGTCCACACCGACCAGTTCAACCACGCGCCTGCGCAGATCTTCTTCAATACGGGCTTCTCGCAGCCGGGTCGTCCCTGCATCGGTTCGTGGGCGTTGTATGGCCTGGGCGCCGAGACCCAGAACCTGCCCGCGTTCGTCGTGATGAGCACCGGCAGCGGGCTGAGCGGCGGTGCCGCCCTGTGGTCGAGCGGCTTCCTCCCGACCGTCCACACCGGTGTGCGGTTCCGCAACCAGGGCCCACCCATGCTCAATGTGGACAGTCCGTCCGGCATCGATGCCCGGCTGCAACGCGACACGCTGGACCTCGTGGGCGCACTGAACCGGCGGCGGATCGAGACCCATGGAGACCCGGAGATCGCGACCCGGATCGCGTCGTACGAGATGGCCTTCCAGCTTCAGAGCTCGGCGCCGGAGCTGATGGACCTGAGGCGGGAAAGCCGGGAGACGCTGGCGCTCTACGGATGCGATCCGGACAAGCCCTCCTTCGCCCGTGCCTGCCTGCTGGCCCGCCGGATGATCGAGCGCGGCGTGCGGTTCGTGAACATCTACCACGAGGGTTGGGACGCCCACAGCGACGTGGTCGGCAACGTGAAGGGCAACGCCGCCACGACCGACCGCGCCAGCGCCGCGTTGGTCCTCGATCTGAAGCGCCGCGGCCTGCTGGACGACACGCTGGTCGTCTGGGGGGGCGAGTTCGGTCGGACGCCGATGGTGGAGTCGAACCCGGCGCTCGGTCGCAGCCAGGGCCGGGATCATCATCCCCAGGCCTACACCCTCTGGATGGCCGGCGGCGGGATCAGGCGAGGCTTCAGCTATGGTGCCACGGATGATCTTGGCTTCCACGTCGTCGAGAATCCGGTCCACGTCCACGACATCCAGGCCACGATCCTCCACTGCCTCGGTCTGGACCACGAGAGGCTCACCTACCATCACGCCGGTCGGGACTTCCGTCTCACCGATGTATCGGGCCATGTGGTGAAGGGCATCCTCGCCTGAGTCGGCATGTCCCCGGTCCCGACGGCATCCCGGTCCGGTGAGGAGGGAGTTCTGCGTCGGGCCCTCGATCGGTTCGAGCGGATCGGCAACCGGTTCCCGGATCCGTCGGCGATCTTCCTGGTGGGACTGGTCCTTGTCTGGATCGCGTCGGCCCTCCTGTCGAAGGTCGCCTTCACGGACATTGATCCGCGGACCGTGGTCCGGGACGCCTCCGGGACGGTGATCCGATCCTCGCCGATCCAGATCCT
>CAZZKQ010000512.1:0-2734 GCA_964654875.1 uncultured Verrucomicrobiota bacterium
GAAAAGGGCCGCCTCGATCGGCGACGCGCCGGCCGCGATGGCCAGGGTGAAGCTGGCAATCACGGTGTCGCCGGCACCCGAGACGTCGAACACCTCCTGGGCGACCGTCGGGATGTGGAACGGTGTCTTGCCCCGCTGGCAGAGCATCATCCCCAGTTCTCCCAGCGTGATCAGCAGCAGGGCGGGCTGGAGATCCTTGAGGAGCGTCTCGACGACCCGGATCAGGGGGGCGTCCTTCAGTGGGTGGGGGCTGCGGACGGAATCCGTGATCCCGGCGAGTTCAAAGGCCTCCTTGCGGTTCGGAGTCAGCAGCGAAAGCCCGCGCAGATCGAGGGCGTGGGACGGTTTGGGATCGAGGCTCAGCCAGCGCCCCCGGGCCCGGCAGCGTTCGCGGACCGCATCCAGCAGCGGCTGGGTCACGACACCCTTGGCGTAGTCGCCGATGCTGACGGCATCGACCCGGTCGAGAATCCGGTCGAACCTGCCGAGAAGGCGCTGCAGGTTGCCGGCGGTGATGTCACCGCGGGTCTCCCGGTCCAGTCGCGTCACCTGCTGCTTGTGTGCGACGATCCGGGTCTTGGTCGCCGTATGGTGTCCCTTGACGCCCAGGAGCCCGCTGCAGCCGACCCGCTGGTCCTTCAGCAGTCGCTTCAGCTGGGCCGCATTTGCGTCCTGTCCGACCACCCCGAACAGTTCGGCCTTGCCGCCAAGAGAGGTGAGGTTGCGGGCGACATTGGCCGCGCCACCCGGCATGAAGCTCTCCCGCTCGAATTCCACGACAGGCACCGGGGCCTCCGGAGAGATCCGGCTGACCCGACCCCAGATGAACTGGTCGAGCATCACATCGCCGATCACCAGCACCCGGGTGCGGGTGATCTGGTCGAGCAGTTCCCGGAGCCGGGACGGGGTCATGGAGGTCATGTCGTGGATCTCGTGATGCCCGACAGGCTGACAAAGCGACGCGCGCCGGCTCAACCACCGAGTTGGCCGAGTTGCCGTGTCTGTGGGATCGAACCGGCCAGTGGATCAATCCGTGACTTCCTGTGCGCCTCGATTGGATCCCGTCATGGGACCCGGGCACGCCAGAATCCGCGGGGCAGTCCCGTGTCGGGCCCGAGGCTCGTCGGGACGGTGACCGGTGTGCTGGGACCGGCCCCGATCACCGTGGCGACCTCGAACCAGGTCATGAGGTCGAGGCTGAACTCCACGGCGATGATGGAATCGACGGGTCCCGTGGCCCGCACGGTGACCTTTCCTCCCGGCCCCGGTCCGGAGACGGTGAGGGCGGGCGCCTGGGGTCCGGGGGTGTCCTCCTGGAACCTCCAGAAGCCGCCCGCGCCTCCCGCAATGGAGCCTGGTTGGACCACGATCGGGACCGGTTGAAGGGGGCCCTGGCCCGTGGCTTTGCCGACGGGTGTCCAGGTCCTGAGGTCCGGACTGAACTGGATGGTGCCGCGCATCTCTGCCGGCGCACGGAGATCCAGTCGATAGGAGCCGTCGGATCGCGGACCCTCGATCGAGAGCGTCGCCGCGGTCGTGGTGCGGGTCACAACAAAACTCCGGATCACCTCTGCCGGCAGCCAGAGATCCGATCCTCCCTGGAGCGCCTTGACCTCGATCCGTCCGACTCCGGTCGGCGTGAGCAGGTTCCCGGAGAGAACGGCAGGGCCTGAGACGACCTGGAACGTCGCCGGGAGGCCGGTGGTCGTCGTGGCGACCAGCTGGACCGGGGGATCGTCGAGGAGGCGGTCCGGGATGGGCTGGAACGCGACTCCCTGGACACCCCGCCCGACCTCGACGGTCTGCTCGCTGGCAGCCGCGGCGAAGGTTTCATTCCCATCCTGCTCGGCCCGCAGGACGACGGGGCCCACTCCGGTGGTCCTGAGCACGGATCCCTCCAGCACGGCCGGGCCGGACAGGATCCGGATCCGAACCGGGAGTCCGCTCGAGGAGGTCGCGCCCACGGCTCCGCTCTCGGGGTAGCGCAGTGGGGCGATTTCATCCCAGTCGATCACCTGGGGAGCGAGGAACAGGAATCGCACGGAATCGCCCTCGAGGAATTCCACATGGTCGGGCGAATCCGCCGCGACCCGGAGTTCGAGGGCCTGAGAGACGAGGAACGGCGCGGTGTAGATGGGACTCGTGGGCACGGGTTCCGATCCATCGGTGGTGTAGTGGAGAATCCATCCGGGACGGGCCGACTTCAGGCTCACGAGGACAGGCTTCGAGACCCGGACGATGCTGCTGGCGAGGTTGCCCTCGACGAAGACCTGGATCAGAGGCAGGAATGAGATGCTGGCGTCTGCGCTGACCACCTTCCCGAAGGCATTGGAGATCTCGACGCGGTAGGTGCCGGCATCCGCCTCGAGGAGGAATGGGATCTCGAAGATCGGGGTCGTCGCCCCGGGCACCGGCTGCCCATCCTTGAACCACTGGTATTGGAGCGGGGCGGTGCCACCGGCCGCGACGGAAAGTGTGACGGAGTCGCCCTCGAGTCCTGCCGTCGACTGGGGCTGGGTCACAAGGAACGGCGGGTCGTCGGAAGTCCGAACCACCCGTCCCCCTCCGGACACGCCGTCAGCCGTGTCCGCCCGGATTCCCAGGGACAGCAGCACCATCGAGATGATCGCGAGAAACAGGGATCGGCCCCCTTTGAGAAGAATCATAACCATCCTGCACCTCCTGGAGGACGGTAGACCTGATCGCTTGTCCTTTCGAGGAATCTCTTTGATCC
>CAZZKQ010000513.1:0-2729 GCA_964654875.1 uncultured Verrucomicrobiota bacterium
AACGCCAGCAGGCACAGCGGCGCGCAGTAGGCCGCCAGCCAGGTGCTGACGCCCATCCTCCAAGGCTGCGCCGATGACCCCAACCGCCCGACCGAGGGTTTTCGCCGCGTCGGCCAGGGTGGAGGGTTCAGATCCGACCCAGGTCGCCCCTGCCCCCGCAGGGAGCCAACCAGGCACCTCAGGCGACTCGACCACCATCAGGACCTCGAGCGGGCGATCCCCCACGGGACCAAACTCGATGTGGGTGCGGTGCCCACTGTAGGCACCGAGCTCATGGGTCACCCACCGGGGTGCCGAGGTCGGACCGGAGTCGAAATGCCCGATCAACTGTCCGTGAAGGGGACCGGCGACCATGAGATGGGAATCGACTGCCGCGTAGACCCGAGTGGCTCCGCGGAGAAGATAATGGAGGCGTCCTCCCTGAAGGGTGATCGTGGGTGTGCGGAGCATCTGGCCCGATCGTCCGGTGGCTCCCAGTTCGCCCGAGTCGTTCTCGTTCCCCGGAGCCGTTGCGAGGCGTTTCCAGAACGGATCACGCCGGGCCGCCCCAAAGCGCATCAACCCACCCAGACCGAATCCATCCACCGCCGAGATCGCCTCCCCAGCCGCCATCGGCCGGGACCCGAACGCCTCCCCATCCACCTTCCAGGGCCGGAGGTCGGCCCGGGTGAAGTCGGCGACCACCCGAACCTCCTGCGACAACCGCGGAGTCTCAGCCGGTTGCAGGAATGGAATCGCGGAAACCTCGCCCCTCAGCTCCAGCGAACGGGCCAGCCAGGGGTGCAAGGCATGGGACGGATCGGAGGCCGCCGCCCGCATCGCCGTTTGCCACTCCACCTGGGGTTCAAGGTCCTGCGGCACTGACGGCATGGCCTCACCCAGCGCCGCCAACCAGCGGGCGGGAACTGACCCGGATTGCGACCTCATCCTTCGGCCCAGTCCCTTCAGCAATCCTGGCCAGCGTTCCGACCGGACGGCCGAGAGCTCCGATGCCATGCGCCGGTTGTTCTCCATCGCCTCAAAGCGGACCTGTCGGAAACTGGCTCCCATCAGGAACCCGGTCAGCGCGTAGTAGTCCTGGGTCGAGATGGGGTCGAACTTGTGGTCGTGACACCGGGCACAGGCGACGGTCAGTCCGAGGAAGGACTTCGTGAACACGTCGACCTTGTTGTCGAGGCGATCGCACTCGTCCTGACGGATGTCGACCGGCGAGTGCACCTCTTCGCCCAGGAACGCCCAGCCAGTGCCGAGCACGGACTCGTTGCTGTCGGTGCCCGGACGCAGGCGCGGGGTGGGCAGGAGATCGCCCGCCAGATGCTCCTTCAGGAACTGAGGATAGGGGACATCCGCATTGAAGGCGCGGACGAGGTAGTCCCGGTAATGCCAGGCATTCGCGATCAGGTAGTCGCTCTCATGGCCCCGGCTCTCCGCATACCGCATCAGGTCCATCCAGTGCCGGGCCCAGCGTTCCCCGAAGTGCGGCGAGGCGAGGAGACGCTCCACCACGCGTTCCCGCGCCTTCGGTCCGGGATCCGCCAGGAATTCAATGAGGTCCTCGCGGCGGGGCGGGAGGCCGGTCAGGCCGAAATGGACCCGTCGCAACCAGACCTCGGGAGCCGCCGGAGCGGCAGGCTTCAAGCCCTCCGAGTCCAACCGGGCCAGGATGAACCGGTCGATCGGACTGCCAGACCACGCGACCTCGTTGACCTTCGGAACGGTCTGGGGCTTTGGGGACTGCCAGAGCCAGGCCTGCGACCGCTTCCGGGCCTCAAGATCGAACTTCTTCGCGCTCCCCCCCCCAGCACCCTCGGGCCAGACCGCACCATCAACGATCCAACGGGCAAAGTCCTGCCGGACGGACTCTGGTAGTTTGGCTTTCTTGGGCGGCATCGCGAGATCGGTCTGGGTATGAGCGATCGCCTTGAGGAGGAGGCTGTTCTCGGGCGTGCCCGGCACCACGGCAGGGCCGCTGTCCCCGCCCGCGAGCACCGCAGCCCGATGATCCAGACGCAGCCCGCCCTTCACCGACTTGGCGTCGGCCGAGTGGCATTCGAAGCAGTGCTCGGCCAACACGGGCCGGATCCTCTGCTCGAAGAAGTCCACTCCAGTCGACTCGGCGCGGAGACCCATTAGTAGCGATGCGACAGCCAAGGGGAAGAGAGCGCATCTGAAGGGCATCGAGATCATGTTCGGGGTCCGGGAAGGATAGGCTTGAGGTGGACGCCATGGGAACGGTTTCCCTTCAAGAAGGATGGGGAAACGCATGCCCCACAAAAGAATCGCCTTGGGCCCCAGCCTCCAACCGTGAACCCTCTCCGAGTCCCATGAAGCCGCTTACACCCCTCCTCCTTGTCGCCGCTACTCTCTCGTTGGGCCTGTCCTTCACCGGCCTGGGGGCAGAGTCGGCCAATAAACCCTCCATCAAACACTCCTACCTCGTGATGGGGGCCCGGACCGCGATCATTGGCGAAGACGGACAGGTCGCCTGGGAATACAAGGGTGGGACGCGGGACGGGTTCATCCTCCCGAACGGAAACCTTCTCGCCGCCTGGAGCGATCGCGTGGAGGAGGTCACGCCAGACAAGAAAGTGGTGGGCAGCTACATCCGCAGCCCTGAGAACAGCGAGATCGGCACCGTCCAGCGCCTCTACAGCGGCAACACCCTCGTCACCGAACTCGGCAAGCGCCCCCGTCTGATCGAGCTGAACCCCGAGGGGAAGATCGTCCTG
>CAZZKQ010000514.1:0-2728 GCA_964654875.1 uncultured Verrucomicrobiota bacterium
ATACCGGCATTGGTATGACCGATGAACAGATGGTGCAATTGTTCGCCCCTTTCACCCAGGCAGACTCTTCGATTACCCGTAAGTACGGCGGCACCGGATTGGGGCTGACTATATGTCACCGACTGGTGGAAATGATGGGGGGCGAGATCGGTGTGCACAGCACCCTCGGGGAGGGATCCGAGTTCTGGTGCACCGCCCATTTCGGCCTGGCCGCCGAGATCCCCGACAGCGGGAAGGTCCGGGTGGTGGACGGAAGGGTGTTCTCCGGGACACGGGTGCTGATCGTCGACGACAACGGCACCAACCGCCGGATCCTCGAGTATCAGACGAGCCGTTGGGACATGGACGTCGTGGATTCCGTGGCCACCGCCGCCGAGGCCCTCCGGGCGATGGAGCGGGCCGTGGAGGCGGGGCGTCCTGTCGACGTGGTGCTGCTCGACTACCACATGCCCGAGATGACGGGGCTGGAGCTGGCCCGTCGCATCCGCGGCAACCCGCGGTTCGCGCGGACCCGATTGGTGATGCTGACGTCGATGTGCCACCGGTTCCGTCCGGACGAGATGCGGGAGACCGGTGTGGCGGCGTGGCTCGTGAAGCCTCTGAAGCCGGCCCGTCTGCGGGAGGCCCTCGGAAATCTCCTGCGGACCGAGATCCATCCCCCGGCCGTCCCGGCTCCATCCACGGGATCCCCCCAGACGGACGAGGCGTCCTTCGCCTCCCAGTATCCGGGTCGCATCCTTGTGGTGGAGGACACCCCCATCAACCAGAAGCTGATCCTCAAGATCCTCGAGAAGCTGGGGTATCACCCGGCCTTGGCCGCCAACGGTGCCGCCGCGCTCGAGGCGGTCCGGCGGCTGCCCTACGATCTCGTCTTCATGGACTGTCAGATGCCCGAGATGGACGGCTACGAGGCGACCCGCCGGATCCGGGCCTCCGAGATGTCCGGCAAGCACGTCCGGATCGTGGCGATGACCGCCAACGCCATGCCCGAGGATCGTGAGCTGTGTCTCAATGCCGGCATGGACGACTACGTCGCCAAGCCCATCCACGTCGCCGCCGTCCAGCAGGCCCTCGCCAATGGTCTGCCGAGGCGGACGGCGTTCACCCTCGACCCCTCCATCGCCACGCCCACCGAGCAGGTGGAGATCCTGGTGGCCTGAGTCCGTCCCCGTCCCCGTCCCGGTTCGTCCGACCGTCCTGGCGCGGGCCTCTTCTGCCTCCCCGGCCTCTGTCCGGCCTCTTGCCATGCAGACCGACCGTGGCAGTCTCTCGCCGCCATGAATGTCCAATCCGAAAAGCCGAAGATCATCGCCTGGCTGAAGCCCTCCTGTGGATGGAGCCAGGGTGTCCGGGCCGTCCTCAGGAAGTACGACCTGCCCTACGAGGACCGGGACATCATCAACAATCCGGACTTCTACCAGGAGATGGTGGAGAAGACCGGTCAGATGCGTCAGCCGTGCCTCGAGATCAACGGCCGCATCCTGGCCGATGTCAGCGGCGAGGAGGTCGAGGCCTGGATGCTCCAGCAGGGTCTGGTCCGGAACAACGAGCGGGCCTATGAGGCGCCGATCAACCAGCCGTGTCCGGGCGAGATGCCCGGCGCTTCGGCGTCCGGCATCGGCTTCCGACGCTGAACGGCATGGGACGGGACCCCGAGGAATGGCCGGACGGGTTCTCGATCCGTCCTGCCGTCCCGGCTGACGTCCCGGTGCTCCTCGGCTTCATCCGGTCCCTCGCGGAGTACGAGCGGCTGTCCCACGAGGTGTCCGCCACCGAGGACGGGCTCCTCGGGACGCTGTTCGGACCCCGTCCGTCCGCCGAGGTGATCCTCGGCGAGCACCGCGGCAGGCCCGTGGCCTTCGCCCTGTTCTTCCAGAACTACTCGACCTTCCTCGCCCGTCCCGGACTCCACCTGGAGGACCTGTTCGTGGTGACGGAATTCCGGGGTCGGGGCTTCGGCACGGCGCTTCTCGTCCACCTTGCGGGGATCGCGAGGGATCGGGGTTGCGGACGATTCGAGTGGCAGGTGCTCGACTGGAACGAGCCCGCGCTTCGGTTCTACCGGTCGCTGGGTGCGGTCCCGATGTCGGACTGGACCACGATGCGGGTGACGGGCGGTGCGCTTGGACGGCTGGCGGATGGGCCCGTGAAGGACGCCCTCCTCTGAACGGACGGGGCGGCGCGGCTACCCGTGGGTTCCGTCCTCGTTGCCGGACTCCACCGCCTCCTGCTGCAGGAGGATCTCGCTGACGGCCACGGGATCCACGCTCCAGCGGCGGGCGAGCAGGATGACGCGTTCCATGTTGTGGAGTTCCGGCGGCGGTTCCCCGTAGCGGACCGGTTCGGCCTCCTCCCCGTAGGACCGACAGATCAGCCCCAGCAGCCGTTCCTCCAGCGTCGTGCGTCCCTCGTTCCAGACCGTCTCACCGGTCCACGCATAGGCCCGGATGACGCGACCGTCCGCAAGCCGGGCCCAGCAGTGGAAGTTGAGGACCCGGTCGAGGCTGTAGAAGTGGATCTCCCCCACCTGCCGGCTCAGTCCGCTGAGAAAATGGTAGAGCCGGTCGATGTCGTGCCCGGGATCCGGGATCATTCCCCCGATCACCAGGGTCCATCCGTTCACGGGAGGCGACACGAACCAGGACCTCTCCCGGCAGCGCGCCAGCGCCTCGGACCACGGGCAGCTGGGAATGGGGCGCGAGGCCAGGGCGCTTCGGATGAGGGCGGT
>CAZZKQ010000515.1:0-2719 GCA_964654875.1 uncultured Verrucomicrobiota bacterium
CGTCGCGGACCCTCCGAGCGTTCACCGGCGTCGCCGCCGCGCGCTGCCAGCGACTGGGGATGCGGGCCGCGGTGGCCGACGTGGACGGGGATGGTCTGCTCGACCTGTACATCGCCAACCATCGGACCAGCTCGCTCATGGATTTCGCGACGGCGTTCTTCACGTTCAGGAACGTGAATGGCCGGAACGAGGTCGACACGGTGAACGGCCGTCCCGTGACCGATCCCGGTCTGGCCGACCGGTTCATCCCGGATGGACGGGGCAGCATCTATGAGCTGGGTGAGACCGATCTGCTCCTGCGCAACCGGGGTGGACGCCAGTTCGAGCCGGTGTCGTTCACGGGTGGGGCGTTCCTTGATGAGGGCGGAGCTCCACTGAAGCAGGCACCGCGGGGCTGGGGATTGTGTGCGGCGTTCCACGACATCAACGGGGACGGACTGCCGGACCTCTATGTCTGCCATGACTTCCAGACCGAGGACCTGTGCTGGATCAACCAGGGCAACGGGGTCTTCCGCAGCCTGCCGCGACTGGCCCTGCGGCGGCAGCCGATCTCCTCGATGGCCGTCGACTTCGCCGACATCAACCTCGACGGGTTCACCGACTTCCTGGTGATCGACATGCTCCGCCGCGGCCACCGCGAGCGGATGATGTTCGTCCCGGAACCCCCGCCGATCGTCCACACGCCGGGCCTCATCCTCAACCGGCCGCAGTACCAGATGAACACCCTGTTCCTGAACCGCGGGGACACGACGTTCTCCGAGATCGCCCAGCTGAGCGGTCTGGACGCGGCGGACTGGGCGTGGAGCTGTGTGTTCCTGGATGTGGACCTCGACGGCTGGCAGGACGTGCTGGTCGTGAACGGCATGGAGCGGGCGGGGCGGGATCTCGACATCGCCGAGCAGATCGCTCGGATGCGGAAGAACCGGCGTCCGACGGACGCCGAGATCTTCCAGGCGCGCCGGATGTTCCCTCGGCTCTCGACGCCGAACCTCGCGTTCCGCAACCAGCGGGACCTCACCTTCGCGGAAGTGGGTCAACAGTGGGGCTTCGCCCAGAAGGGGGTCACCACGGCGATGGCCACGGCGGATCTCGACAACGACGGCGACCTCGATGTGGTCGTGAGCAACTTCAACGACCCCGCCGGTGTCTACCGCAACGAGGGCACGGCGCCACGGGTGGGCGTCCGCCTCGTCGGTCGGGCGCCCAATACCCGGGGCATCGGCGCCCGGATCCGGGTGCTCGGGGGCGCCGTGCCCGAACAGTCGCAGGAGATGATCAGCGGCGGACGGTATCTGTCCGGGGATGATTCCATCCGGAGCTTTGCCGCGGGTTCCCTGACGAATCGGCTGACCGTTGAGGTCACCTGGCGCAATGGGAGCCGGACCACGGTGTCGGGCATTGAACCCAACCGGATCTGTGAGATCCGCGAGGCCGACGCGCAGCCCGCACCCGGTCCCCTGGCTCCACAGGGCTCGACGAACACGTGGTTCGTCGATGTCAGTTCCCGGATCGGCCACCGTCACCCACAGCCGGAGTTCGACGACTTCTCGCGACAGCCGCTGCTGCCGAATCGGCTGAGCCAGCTGGGCCCTGGAGTCGCCTGGTTCGATGTGGATGGCGATTCGCGCGAGGACCTGATCGTTGGCACCGGCGCGGGCGGTTCGATCCGCTGGTTCCGGTCGGACGGTCGGGGTGGGTTCGAGGCGGGCGCAGCGATGCCGGGACTGGGCGGGATCGCCCAGGATACCAGCACGATCCTCGGATGGACTCCCCCGTCGGGACCTGCCGAGCTCCTCGTGGGTCTTGCGAATTACGTGGGTGGTCCAAACACCGGAGTGTCGGTGCGGGGTGTGGATCTGAAGGCCGGGACGGCCTCGACGGTCCTGGGGGCGACACCGGCCAGCACGGGTCCATTGGCCTTGGCCGACTGGGATGGTGCCGGTGGGTTCCGGTTGTTTGTCGGCGGACGGGTGATCGCGGGGCGATATCCTGAGCCTGCGGATTCCCAGATGCTGCGGTGGACTGCGGGACGCTGGGAGATCGATGTCACGAACTCGGCTGCCCTGAAGGGGCTGGGGCTGGCCACCGGAGCGGTGTTCAGCGATCTGGATGGCGATGGACTTCCAGACCTTGTGGTCGCCTGCGAATGGGGTCCGATCCGGGTGTTCCGGAATGACCAGGGGTTGCTCCGGGACGTGACCGCGGCCTGGGGATTGGAGAGGCACCGCGGATGGTGGACCGGGGTCACCACGGGGGATTTCGACGGGGACGGGCGGCTCGACATCGTGGCTGGGAACTGGGGTCGGAACACGCGGTATCAGGCGTTCCGGGAGCGGCCGTTGCGGCTGCACCACGGGACGTTCTCGGGAGGGCCGGGGGTCGATGTCCTGGAATCGCATTGGGATGCCCAGCTCCAGCGGGAGGTTCCCGACCGCCAGTTGAACGCCCTCGCCAAGGGGATGCCGTTCCTCCGGGAGCGCTTCGCCACCCATCGTGCCTTCAGCCAGGCCAGCGTGGAGGATCTGCTGGGGTCGAGGACCAACGCCGCCGCCGTCCTGGAGGCGAACTGGCTCGAGTCGACCGTGTTCCTCAATCGCGGCGGACGCTTCGAGGCGGTGGCGCTGCCTATCGAGGCCCAGATGTCGGCGGCCTTTGGAGTGTGTGTGGGCGATGCCGATGGCGATGGCGCGGAGGATCTGTTCCTGTCGCAGAACTTCTT
>CAZZKQ010000516.1:0-2719 GCA_964654875.1 uncultured Verrucomicrobiota bacterium
AGCCGGATCACCGGTTGATGCGACACCCGCAGCGCCGGTCGCGCCAGAACCCGCGCCAATCCCTTCAGGAACGCACCGCCCAGCACCCCCGCCGCCAGGGCCCAGCAGATGGCTGTGCCATAGGCGGCGATCGGCACCCGGAATCCCGCCTCAGGACGCCACGGCGGCACCACGAGAAGAGCGAATCCCAACCCCACCAGGATCCACGCCCCATCGTTTCGTTGCAGCCAGCGCGGACCCGTGAACGTCGTCCCGTGCCCCCGTCCCAGCGACTGGGCCGGCGGCGTCTCGGCCGCAGCCCGGGCCGGAAGCCAGCCGGCGATCAGGCTGGTCAGCACCGCCAACACGAGTGCCAGCACCGCCTCCCCAAGATGGAGCGATGCCTGCTCCGCCGAGGTCGCGTAGTAGAGGGCGTTCACCGTCTTGCCCACGAGTCGCACCGCCCCCTGGGCACCGATCCATCCCAACAGAAGTCCCACGGACCCTCCCAGCAGTCCAAGCAGGGCCGCCTCGCCCAGCCAGGCCCGCTGGATCAGACCCGGAGGAATCCCCAAGGAACGAAGGATCGCGATCTCCTCACGCCGCCGAACCACGGCTCCATCGAGAGCCTGGAAGACCAGATACACACCCACCACGAGGGCCAGCATGGACAGGATGGTGAGGTTCAATCGGAACGCACGGGTCATCACCTCGCCGCTCTGACGACGGTCCGCGGGGGATCCCACCAGCCACCGCGGGGCCAACGAAGTCCCATCGCCCACGGCGATGCCACCCGGACCCAGCAGGGCCAGCCGCTCCAGGGTCTCCCGGATCCGTCGCCATCGATCCTCGCGATCGGGCCCCTCCTCGAGGACGAACTCAATCCGGCTCAACCGTCCTGTCCACCCCGACCACCGCTGCGCCGCCGGCAGGTCCATCACCAACAGCTCGGCCGGCGCCTCCGGCTGGCCCGGATCCGTGGGAATGATTCCGGCAATCCGAAGCGGCACGATGGTCTCATTTAGGACCAGTGGGAAATCCTGACCGGGGACCAGACGCTGCCGGATCGCAAGCCGTGGACTCACAAAAACCGAGCGGGGATCCCGGAAGGACTCCCAGAGACGTCGGGCCTGGACGCGGAGATCCGACGAGTCCGGCTCGCCCCCGGCCGGAGACCCGGGATTCGCGAGCCATTGACGGTTCGCCGGACGCCGATCCGCGAGATTCTGGACTGCAATGAGATCGAGGCCCAGCACCTGGAAGGTCGATCGCGACCCGATCGCTTCGTCGTCCGAGACCCGCGGGAGGGTCGCCGTCGTCTCGATCACGGGAATGATCTGGACTGCTTCGTCCCTCAACGCCTCCCGCAATTCACCCAGGACCGTCTCCGGCAACATCCCCGAGGGCGCCGCGATCAGGCCATCACTCTCCGCCGTGATGAGGTCGGTGAAATTCTGGAAGCTTGCCACCGCGGCCCGATTGGCGAGACGGACCGCGAAGAACACACCGACACCCAGCGACAGAATGACCACGAGCAACACCGACTGGAGCGGGGATTGGAGCGCGTGACGGACACTGAAACGCCGCCACAGCATCGGAAGGACGTCCGATGGGAGGGAACCGCTGGTGGTGTTGCGGTTCATGCGAGGGACCGCATCCGTTCACCGACGATTTCCCCGTCACGCAGCTCCAGCTCACGATGACAGATGGCGGCGGCCTCGGGGCTATGGGTGACGAGCACAAGGGCCGTTCCTGTTTCGCTGCTGAGTTCCCGCAGCAGCTGGAGGATGTTGGCTCCGTTCCTTGAGTCGAGATTCCCGGTGGGTTCATCGGCCAGCAGCAGCTCGGGACGATGGGCCAGGGCACGGGCAATGGCCACGCGCTGCATCTCGCCACCGGAAAGCTGTGCCGGACGGGCCTCCGCGCGATGAGCGACCTGGACCCGTTCGAGCAGATGACGCACCCGCTCCATCCGCTCCACCGTGGGAACGCCGTTCAGCTGGAGAGGGAGCTCCACGTTCTCGGCGGCGGTCAGGGTCGGGAGCAGATGGAAGAACTGAAAGATGGTACCGAGTCGACGACGACGAACCGCCGCAAGGGCATCGCCGTCGAGCGTGTCGAGGGCCACCCCACCCAATTCGATGCGTCCGGTGTCGGAGCGGTCAACCCCACCCAGGCAGTTCAACAAGGTGGTCTTGCCACTGCCGGAGGGCCCGGTGAGCGCCAGTCGCTCACCGGCACGAAGCTCGAAGGAAACACCCTTGAGCACAGCTCGACCGGCGTAGGACCTACCGACTCCGACAGCCCGAAGCACGGTCGGGGGTGTTTCGGCAGGAGCGGGAGTCTTCATACAACAGACCCAGTCTAGCCCAGAACGGCCCTTGTCCAACCACTCACCCAACTCATGGGTCTGCAGGTTCCCGGGATCTCGAGAAACAAGGTGCTCCGGTTTTGGAGCACACCCATCCCGGGGCGAGAATCGCGGTGCTGAGTTCTCCGCCTCGCATCATTCAGCACCTCGGTTCACCCCGATCCGGCCTCGCATGACGCGAGAGATGAAGGATCGCACCGCCACCCAGAAAACACGCCAAGGTGTCGGCGTAGAATGGAAACGGCGGTAGCGAGAGCCGAAGTCCATGAACCAGCAGGATGACACCCTCCACCACCATCAATCCACCGCACCAAGGGATCGCGGCGTGAAACAACCGCGGCCACATCATCAGAACCAAATACCAGCACC
>CAZZKQ010000517.1:0-2707 GCA_964654875.1 uncultured Verrucomicrobiota bacterium
GCTCAACGCCATGCCCGGGATCACCTGCGTCAATTCCAAGGGCGCCTTCTACCTGTTCCCGAACATCAGCCGCACGGGCCTGAGTTCCCGGGACTTCTGCTCCCGCCTCCTCGAGCAGGAGAAGGTCGCGGCTGTGCCGGGAATCGCCTTCGGTGCCGACGACTTCATCCGTCTCAGCTACGCCACCAGCCTCGCGAACATCGAGAAGGGGTTGGAGCGGATGGATCGGTTCGTGCGCGGCCTCTGAGCCGGGCGCTCACTGTGCCGGCTTGTATTGGGCCTCGGCCCGGGGCAGAAGCTCCTTGAGCCGGGCGATCCGGTCGGCATCGGTCGGATGGGTCCGGAGAAACCAGGCGGTCGATGCACCGTCGCGCTTCCCGTTGTACGCCGCGAACCGTTCCCAGAACCCGACAGCGGCCTTGGGGTCGTATCCGGCGCGGGCCATGTAGACGAGGCCGATCTCGTCGGCCTCGGATTCCTGGGCCCGGCTGTGGGGCAGGGCGACGCCCAGCTGGGCCCCGACCCCGTAGGCCTGGGTCGCGAGGGGCAGGTACCGGGCATATTGGGTCTGTCCCATGTAGGCGCTGCCGAGCTGGCCGACGGCGTTGATGCCGGCGGCGGTGGTCATGCGTTCCCCTCCGTGACGGGCGACAGCGTGGGCCACCTCATGGCCGATGACCGCAGCGAGGCCGGCGTCGTCTTGGCAGATCGGAAGGATCCCGCTGTACACCCCGACCTTCCCGCCGGGCAGGCAGAAGGCGTTGGCCTCGGGGCTCTCGAACACCACGAACTCCCACTGTGCATTCGGCAGCGACGCCACGGCGGCGATGCGCTTGCCCACCCGCTCGACCTGGGCCTTTGCCGCTGCGTTCTTGGACAGGGGAACGTCCTTCTTCATGGACTCGAACGCCGTCAGTCCAAGCTGTTGTTCCTCCTGGGGAGAGAAGAGGTTGAGCTGCTGTCGCCCCGTCTCGGGCACGGTGATGCAGCCCGTCAGGGCAAGCAGCACGGCCATGGTTAACGGGAACCGGACACAGGGATTCGGGATGAACGATCGGATCGGCATGCAGGAAGGGTGGGATGACGGGAGCCGGTCGACAAGTAGGGCGAAGGCGAAGGCTCCCTCGGCATGGATAGGTTGAGCGTCCGGGGCGGTGGACGCATCCTCTCCACTGTTTTCCCCCGTGATCGATCCCTCCCATGACGCCGAGTCCGACCCATGGCCGGAGGTGGCGGGCTGTTTTGATCACGGACCGCTGGAGCCGGAGATCCTGGATGCCCTGTGGTCCCACGGCTGGCGGCATTTCGGTCGCTCGTTCTTCCAGTATTCCCGGACCGAGATGCAGGGGCAGCCGGTCCATGTCATTCCGCTTCGTGTCGACCTTTCCCGTTGGACCCCATCCAGGAGCCAGTCCCGCATCCTCCGTCTCAACCGGGACCTGTCGGTGGTCGTCCAGCGTCCGCATCTGACGGACGAGCACCGCGACCTGTTCGCCCGCCACACCGCAAGGTTCCAGGAGAACGTCCCGGACTCGCTCGAGACGTTCCTCGGACCCGACCCCGGGCGATGGAGGAATGCGGAGGCCTATCCCTGCGAGTGCGTCCAGATCGAGGCAAGGGTCGACCGGCGTCTGGTGGCGGTCAGCTTTCTCGACCTGGGGCGGGAGGCGGCCTCGTCGGTCTATGCGTTCTTCGATCCGGAGGAATCCCGGCGCAGTCCAGGATGGCTGACCTTCCTGGCCGAGATCCACCACGCCAAGGCATCGGGGTGCCGTTTCCTGTATCCAGGATACGCGTACCTCGAGCCTTCGGCCTATGACTACAAGAAGCGGCTGGGGGCCCTCGAGGCCTACGACTGGTCGGTTTGGCGTCGCTGGGAGCCGGAGTGACCGGAGGGCAGTCCTCCGAGAACTCCCGTTGGACAGCCCTTCGATCTTGGCCATGCATTTGCTATGTTGCTGTGGTTGTCATGAGCACCGGATCCAATCCATTGGGCCTTCGCGCCCGTTCCTGGAAATCCCTTTGGGCGGGGTTTCTCCTGCTGCTGGGTGTGGAAGGGCTGCCGGCTTGGGCCCAGACGCCTCCCAGCCAGGGATTGCTGCGGGAGGTCTACGAGGGAATCACCGGAGGCACCGTCGCCGACCTCACCAGTGCCGCGATCTTTCCGAACTCACCGACCTCCAAGGGCTATGTCACGGCGGCGTTCGAGGCGCCGACGGATGTCCTCGACAACTATGGCCAGAGGCTCCGGGGCTATGTCGTTCCGCCCGTCACGGGCAACTACACCTTCTGGATCGCTTCGGATGATGGCAGTGAACTGTGGCTGAGTACGGATGACACCCCGGCGCGGAAGGCCCGGATCGCATTGGTGTCCGCCTGGACTGCCTCCAGGGAATGGACGAAGGAGGCAGGGCAGCAGTCCTCCCCGATCCGTCTCGCGGCTGGGCGGAGCTACTACGTCGAGGCCCTCATGCAGGACGGGGGCGATGGGGACAACCTGGCGGTCCGATGGCTGCGTCCGGACGGCGTGGATGAAGGACCGATCCCCGGCAAATACCTCCTGCCCTGGGGGGTGGTCTTCAAGGCTCCGAGCGTCGTCCGACAGCCCCAGCCCACCAGCGCCGTGGAGGGCCGGCTGGCCCGGTTCGATGTCATTCTCGATCCCCTCGGTCCCTCCCAGTACCAGTGGCTGAGGAACGGGGTCGCC
>CAZZKQ010000518.1:0-2706 GCA_964654875.1 uncultured Verrucomicrobiota bacterium
ACCCTGTGATCCGGAATCCGGGCGGAATCGCCACCGGGTCGCCCGTCGCCCCTGTGGCCCCCGCCCCCTCGGCAAAAGGGTCCTGACCGGGTGACTGCCGGATCGACATCGACAGCCCCCTCCGCCGTTCTCCTCCATGCGCTCCCTGGCTGAACTCAGCATCCGGCGGCCGATCTTCGCCACGATGCTGATCCTCGCCCTCGTGGTGACCGGGATCGCCAGCTACGTCCGGCTCGGTGTGGACCGGCTCCCGTCGGTCGACCTGCCGACCGTCCGCATCAACACCGTCCTCCCGGGCGCCTCCCCCGCGGAGGTCGAGTCACAGGTCTCGCGTCCCATCGAGGAGGTCGTCAATACGGTCAACGGCATCAGCGAGCTGCGGTCGATCTCCGGTCCGGGCAACTCCATGGTGCTCGTCACCTTTGAACTGGACCGCGACATCGATTCGGCGGCGCAGGATGTCCGGGACCGCGTGGCGACGCTGGGTCGACGTCTCCCGCGCGAGGCGCTGCCGCCGGTGGTGTCGAAGTTCGACAACGACCAGGCCCCGATCCTTTCGATGACGCTCTCTGGGTCCCGGTCGCTCCGGGATCTGACCGAGCTGGCCGACAAGGTGGTGAAGGTGCAGGTGGAGCGGGCCCCGGGGGTGGGCGGGGTGCAGATCGAGGGGGGATCCGAGCGGGCGATCAATCTGTGGATCGATGCCGACCGCCTGGCGGCCTATGGACTCCCGGTCACGGCGGTCCGCGATGCCCTCGCGCTCCAGAATGTCGACATCCCGGGTGGGAATGTGACGGCGTCGCTGCGCGAAACCTCGCTCCGGACGCTGGGACGGTTCACGGAGCCGGGGCAGTTCGAGGATCTGGTGGTGGCGACCCGCGATGGCCGCCCGATCCGGCTGCGGGATCTCGGGCGCGCCGAGGATGGGGCCAAGGAGCAGCGGTCCATCACCCGGCTCAATGCCGAGCCGACCGTCGTGCTGGAGATCCGACGCCAGTCCGGGGCGAACACCATCGCGGTGATCGATGCCGTGAAGGCGCGGCTGCCCGCCTTGGTGGCCCAGCTCCCGGGGGATGTCCGTCTCCAGGTGGTGCGGGACCAGTCCCGGTACATCCACGAGGCCCTGGGCGAGATCCATGTCCACCTCGTCCTGGGCAGCCTGCTGGCCTGCCTCATGGTCTGGCTGTTCCTGAGGGATTGGCGGTCGCCCTGGATCGCCGCCGTGGCGATCCCGGCCTCGGTGGTCTCCACCTTCGGCATGATGTGGGCGCTCCACTTCACGCTGAACAGCGTCACGATGCTGGCGCTGGTGTTGATGGTCGGGATCGTGATCGACGACGCCATCGTGGTCCTCGAGAACATCTGCCGGTTCATCGAGGAGAAGGGCTGCTCCCCCTGGGAGGCGGCCCGGGCGGCGACCGGGGAGATCGCCCTCGCGGTCATGGCCACGACCTTCAGTCTCGTGGTGATCTTCGTCCCGGTGTCCTTCATGTCGAGCGTGTCGGGCCGCTTCCTCTACCAGTTTGGCATGACGGCCGCCGTCGCGGTCCTGATCAGCCTCCTGGTGTCCTTCACCCTGACTCCGATGATGAGCGCCCGGCTCCTGCGTCGGTCGGCCGGCGGGTCTGGCCATGCCGGGCGTGCCACGGGATTCTTCGGCTGGATCCAGGACCGCTACGTCGGCCTGCTGCGGGTGTGCCTGCGCCACCGCGGATGGGTCGTGCTGGTGGCCCTGGGGGTGGTGGCCACCTCGGTCCCGCTCTACGGACTGGTGCGTCAGGAGTACATCCCGACGGATGTCGACGAGGGCGAGTTCGAGGTCACGGTGACGGCGCCCGAGGGGACGAGCATCGGGTCCATGGATGCGGCGATGCGGCAGATCGAGGCGGATCTGCTCCGGACGCCCGGCGTGGGACTTGTCCTGGCCACGACGGGAGGTGGCTTCATGGGGAACGTGAACACGGGGCGGGCCTATGTGCAGCTGACGCCGTTCGACCAGCGGCGGTTCTCCTTCGGACGCCTGTTCCGGGAGACCCTGTTCCTGCGTCCGTGGAAGGCCTTCGAGGGCAACCGATCCCAGCGGGAGGTCATGCAGGAGATCCGCCAGCGGCTGCGTCGCTATGGTCTGCGGTCCAGCGTCGGCAACATCGCGGCGTTCAACTTCGGAGGCTCCCGGTGGGAGGTCGAGTTCTCGATCCTCGGACCGGAGCTCGACCGGCTGGCCGCGTATGCGAACGACCTCCGGGAGCGTGCCCCTGAGATGGGGTTGTTGGATGCCGACACCACGCTCCGGCTCGACAAGCCCGAGTTGCAGGTGGAGATCGACCGCGATCGCGCGGCGGCGTTGGATGTGTCCACGGCCGACATCGCCGATGCGCTGCGGCTCATGGTGGGCGGCGATGAGCGGCTGTCGCGGTTCCGGGATCCCCGCATGAACGAGGACTACGATGTCACACTGCGGCTCGGCATGGCGGACCGTCAGGATGTGGACACGATCTCGCGGCTGTTCGTGCCGGATCGTACGGGGCGGCTGGTGCGGCTCGACAACGTGGTGCGGTTCAGTCCGTCGGCCACGGCCTCACGGATCGACCGCCTCGACCGCCAGCGACAGGTGGGACTGCGCTCCGGGATCGCCCCGGGTTTCGCCCTGGCGGACCGGCTGGAGGTGCTGCAGGAGGCGTCGCGGCGGATGAACCTGCCGCCGGG
>CAZZKQ010000519.1:0-2698 GCA_964654875.1 uncultured Verrucomicrobiota bacterium
CCAGCCAACGCTGGAAGTCCCGGAGCGTTCCCGGAACCGCCAGTTCCCGGGAGGCCGCATCGCTGAGCCGGAGGCCGATCGCATACGGGGCCTCCGGGCACACCGCCCGCCGCACGGCCAGCGTGTGGCGTTCGAGGCTGGCGAGGGTCTCCGCCCACGTCCCGCCCCGGTGGACGTTCGTGCAGTAGGCCAGGTGGAGTCCGTGGGTGAGTTTCACGGCCGACAGGATTCCCCAAACAGGGGCCCGGCGGAAGTTGAGAGGTGTCCCGACGGTGATCTTGCAATCCAGGTCGGCTCCGAAACGCTCCTCGGATGTCGCGGATTGAAGGAGTGCGGGCGTTCTGGAACAGGGTCCTGCTCATGGGATTGGCCGTCGTCCTGCAGACCCGACTCGATGCGGCCGGAGGTCCGGGTCCATCCGACGAAGTCGCCCGGGATGCGTTGGCCATCGTCTCGCACCACCGCGGCGTGTGGGACACCCCTCCCGACGCCATGCCCACGCGGAAGGTCCCGGATGGCCCCCTCCTGGGCAACGGCGACCTCGGCGTGGCCATCGGCGCGGTTCAGGAACGCCGGCGCCACTACGGACTCGGCGAGGATGGCGGTGCCAACGTCACGCGCCGGACCAATGCCCCCACAGCCTGTCCGGAGCTCCACCGATTCCATCTTTCCAAGAACGATTTCTGGAAGACCAAGACGATCTACCCGAATGCCCACCCGGCACCCATCGGTGCGATCGACATCTCGATTCCGGCCCTCAATGGAGGTGTGTTCCATGCCGAGCAGGTCCTCGAGACGGCAGAGGTGGTCCATACGCTGCGGACCGCCCATCCGATGCAGGATCCGCCGCCCTTCACCCGACCCGGCACCGAGATCCGGATGCGATCGTGGGTCGCCGCGACCGAGAACCTCCTGGTCATCGAGCTGTCGGTCGCCGGGGATCCGGCCGACGCCAATCCCTTCGGCCCGACGGCCCTGACCGGGGTCGACGTGAAGCTCTGGCCCATGACCGGGAACGAGGCCGAGACGGCTTCGGGCAACCTCCCGGATGGCTGCTGGGCGGTGCGCCGGTTCCTCAGCACCACCAACTCGATCGCCTTGGAACAGAAGCCGTCGGCCAGGACGACCGAAGCCGCCGTGGCCCTCCGTCTCCTCGGCCACCGCCAACCCGGACTTCCATGGAGCCGGGGCGATGGCTGGTCGGCGGACCGCTTCGTGCTCCAACCCGGCCGGGTGGTCCACCTCGTTGCCTCCGTGGTGACCCGCGAGGAATCGCCCGATCCGCTCAGGGAGGCCCAGCGTCGGGTGGCGGCCCTGGACCCTGAACGGGTGGAGAACCTCCGGGAGCAGCATCGCGCCTGGTGGCGCGGATTCTGGTCGAAGTCATTCGTCCGCATCGGAGATCCGCTGATCGAGCGGTACTATTACGGTTCGCAGTACCTGATGGCGTCCTGTTCCCGGAACCCCAGGTTCGCCCCCTCCCTCTTCGGCAACTGGATCACCGCCGATGGACCGGCGTGGCAGGCCGACTACCACCTCAACTACAACCACGAAGCCCCCTGGTGGGCCGTGTTCTCGTCCAACCACCCCGAACTCGCAGAACCCTACGACACGCCGATCCTGGAATACCTCCCCATCGCCAGGGCCAACGCCGAGGAGTTCCTCAAGGTGCCCGGGGTCTACTATGACGTGGGCATCGGACCCCAGGGTCTGGAGACGGCGTTCATGCCGGATGGATACGGCATTCCCGGAGAGGGACGTCGCATGTTCCTCGGACAGAAGAGCAACGCCGCGTTCGCAGCGGTCAACATGCTCCAGCGGATCGACCACACCTGGGACCTCGACTACGCCCGGAAGGTCTATCCGTTCCTGCAGGAGACCTCCCGGTTCTGGGAGTCCTATCTGAAGCTCGAGGACGGGCGCTATGTGATCACCCGGGATGCCGCCGGGGAGGTGGGGGATGGGGGCAGCGACCGGAACAACTGCCTGTCCCTCGGTCTCGTGAGGAACCTGTTCCAGGGGATGCTCCAGGTGAGCACGGAACTCGGGGTGGACGCCGATCGACGACCCCGCTGGCAGGACATTCTGGATCGGCTGAGCGGGTTCCCGACGGTCGAGGTCGATGGCATCCGCCGACTCAAGGGTGCCGACGCCGGGCCCGCGGCCTCCCGCATCGGACCCTCCCGGATCAACACCCGGGTGGAGTTCATGGGAATGGTCTGGCCCTCGACGGTCGTGGGGTTCGATTCGGACCCGGGTCTGCTGAAGGTGCTCCAGGACGATGTCCGGGGCTGGGCCCGGTCCGAGTGGATCGGCCATTTCAACGGATTCAGCATGACCTTCCCGGGCGCCGTCCGGGTGGGACACGATCCGAAGGATGTGCTGCCGAAGCTCCGCCAGCAGCTCGAGTCGTTCGGCTTCCCGAATCTGATGGTCTTCACCGGCGGAGGCGGCATTGAGAACTGCGCCGGGGTTCCCTCGACGATCAACGAGATGCTGCTGCAGGGCCACCGGGGGAAGATCCGGGTGTTCCCGGTCTGGCCCCGGGAGCGGCCGGCGTCGTTCGGACGCCTGAGAGCCCCGGGAGCATTCCTGGTCAGTGCCGAGATCCGGGACGGCATGATCCAGCCCGTGGACATCCTGAGCGAACGCGGACGGCCGTGTCGGCTCGTCAACCCGTGGCCGGGCCGATCGGTGA
>CAZZKQ010000520.1:0-2698 GCA_964654875.1 uncultured Verrucomicrobiota bacterium
GCTGCCGCGCCCCGTGATGCAGGGCACTGCATCACCCGCCCGTCGAATCCTTCGGCCTGGGATTCAGGGGCGCCGATGCACTGACCGGGTCCCACCGATACGACCGCCCCTCCCTCATCTCCCCGGCTCGCGTCTTCCGACCTCCGCGCCTTGGCGTCTCGGCGTGAGTCCCCTCCGCAAAATCGAAGGGTGGCTACCCTGGGAAAAACCCCTTCCCTTGCGGACGGATTTTCCCGGAGGGTTCCGGGGTCGCTGCCATGTTCAAAGGAACCTTCACCGCCATCGTCACCCCCTTCCACCAGGGCCAGCTGGATGAGGACGCCCTCGTCCGACTGGTCCGCAGCCAGGTCAAGGGAGGCGTCTCTGGCATCGTCCCTGTCGGCACCACCGGTGAATCCCCCACCCTCGACTACGACGAACACATCCGGGTGGTGGAGATGACCGTGAAGACCGTCGCAGGTCGGATCCCCGTCATTGCCGGTACCGGAGCGAACTCGACGCGCGAGGCCATCGAGCTCACCCAGCGGGCCGAGGCCGCCGGGGCGGATGCATCCCTCCAGGTCGCCCCCTACTACAACAAGCCGACCCAGGAGGGCCTCTACCAGCATTTCCGGGCCATCGCCCACAACACCCGCCTGCCCCTCATGCTCTACAGCATCCCGGGCCGCTGCGGGATCGAGATCGCCGTCGAGACCGTCGCCCGCCTCGCCGCCGACTGCCCGAACATCGTCTCGATCAAGGAGGCCGGCGGCTCCTGCGACCGCGTCAGCCAGCTCCGTGCCGCCCTGCCCCCAAAATTCACCATCCTGAGCGGCGACGACTCCCTCACGCTGCCCTTCCTGTCCGTCGGCGCCAGCGGCGTCGTCTCCGTCGCCTCCAACGTCGCCCCGAAGGCCGTCAGCCAGATGGTGGAACGCTTCCTCAAGGGCGATCTGAAGGGCGCCCAGAAGCTCCACGCGAGGCTGTATCCGCTGTTCCGCAACCTCTTCATCGAGACGAACCCGGTCCCGGTGAAGGCCGCCCTCGCCCTCATGGGGGAGATCGACCCGGAGGTCCGGCTCCCGCTGGTGCCGATCGGCGACAAATCCCTCTCGGTCCTCGACCAGACCCTGCGGCAGCAGGGGCTCCTGCGCTGAGGGGCACCTTGCGATCGACAGCCACGGTCTGTCCGGATCGAGGCCTTGGGATCGCCTCCGCCTTGGATTGGCCTTCAGCCCGGGGCCGAGTGCTGGTACTGGAGGGGCTGTGACGCGACTTCTCATCAACGGCTCCAAGGGCCGCATGGGCCAGGCCCTCATCCAGTGCGCCGCCCGCAATCCGGAACTCCAGGTGACCGCGGCGGTTGACCAGGGAGACGACCTCGGCGCGGTGCTCAACACGTGCGACGCCGTCATCGAGTTCTCGTTCCACAACGTGACCCCGGGTGTCGCCGCCCTCTGTGCGGAACGTGGCAAGGCCCTCGTCGTGGGCACCACCGGCCATTCCGAGCCCGAGAAGGAGGCCATCCGGACCGCCGCGAAACGCATTCCCATCGTCTGGGCTTCCAACTACTCCACCGGGGTCAACACCCTGTTCTGGCTCACCCGCAAGGCGGCCGAGATCCTCGGGCCCTCCTTCGACCTCGAGGTCGTCGAGATGCACCACCGTCTCAAGAAGGATGCCCCAAGCGGCACGGCGACCACCCTGTTGGAAATCCTCGCCGACGTCCGGAAGGTCCAGCTCGAGGAAACACTTCGACACGGTCGCCAGGGCATCACCGGCGAGCGCACCGCCGACGAGATCGGCATCCATGCCCTCCGTGGTGGGGACGTGGTCGGAGACCACACCGTGATCTTCGCCGCGAACGGCGAGCGGGTGGAGCTGACCCACAAGGCCAGCAGTCGCGACACCTTCGCGCTCGGCGCCCTCCGCGCGGCCCAGTGGGCGGTTGGACGTCCTCCCGGCATCTACAGCATGCAGGATGTCCTCGGGCTCCACTGATCGGTCTCCGTGGCGGACCGCCCCGGCGGAACGGGCCACCGGACTCCACCTCGGACATCCATGACCTCCCACGGAGTCGACATCCTCATCGCTCTGGGCGCGAACCTAGGGGAACCCGAGACCCAGCTCCGTGCCGCGTTCGAGGACCTGCGTCGGCTCTCGTCGACTCCCCTGCGGACCTCGTCGCTGTGGTCCAGCACCCCTGACGACTGCCCGCCGGGATCACCGCGGTTCGTCAATGCGGCGGCGATCGCGACCCCCTCTGCCGGGGATACGCCGGAGTCCTGGCTGGACCGGCTGCAGGCGCTCGAACGGCAGGCGGGTCGGCGTCCGAAGGTGGTGTTGAACGAGGCGCGTCCGCTGGATCTGGATCTCATCGCCTGGGGCGATCTGATGCTGGAGACCCCTCGGCTGACCCTGCCGCATCCCCGGGCCCATCAGAGGCGGTTCGTGTTGGCACCCCTCGCCGAACTGGTTCCCCACCGCGTGATCGCCGGGCTGGGCAGGACCGTTGCCGAACTTCTGGTCGAGGCCCCGGAGGATCCCGGACTGCGGCGGCTGTAGACCCCGCGGAGGGTGAGGGGACTCACTCGGGGAAAACAAAGGTAGGGCTGTGCTCCGTCACGGCCCCATCCCGATCCGCTGCGCGTGGCGCACCCGTGAAAGGGGGACGGGATCGGCTCACCCAAACAGGTGAGGCGGCCCCGGTTTGAATCCC
>CAZZKQ010000521.1:0-2682 GCA_964654875.1 uncultured Verrucomicrobiota bacterium
CCCCTACTGCGGGGGCATGCGGGGGATGGACTTGGCGGCGGGGTGCTCGTTCTTTCGTCCGTGCACCATCACGGCGGTCCACTCGGCTAGGCGACGTCCCAGGATCCGGCAAGACTCCATCGTCTCCGGTTCGCGCGGCTCCTTCGCGGCTACGGCGCCATAGTGGAGGGTCATTTTCTTCCCGGCATAGTCGGTAACGCCGAAGGTCAGGAATCCAAAGTTCATCAGCACGGTGAGGATCGACTGGCAGGCCAGCTCCATCCCACCGCCCCAACCGCCGGCGCTGCTGAACGCGCAGGCGATCTTGCCGTCCACCTGCATCCAGGCGGGTCCCATCGTCTCGTCCCAGAACCGCTTCATCTTCCACGACAGCACCCCCATGTTGGTGGGACTCCCCACCGCGAGGCCATCACACCAGCGTACATCGTCGACCGTCGCCTCGTCGACGGACCGCAGCCGCACCTCGGTGTCGGCGATGGTCTGGGCACCTTCGGCCACGAGTTCGGCCATGCGGCGGACGTTGCCGGTCTGGGAATCGAAGAGGACAAGGACTCGGTTCATGTGCCCCCGGGAATACCGTTTCCGGCCCCGGGAGGCGAGCTGGTGCTGTGGAGGGATTCCGATCGACCCGAGAATTTTCGATTCAACCCGGCGCGCGAGTCGTCCACGCTCTCCATCATGTCACGTCTCCCCCTCCTCGCCTCCCTCCTCGCGCTCCCGTTCGGTCTCATGGCCCAGCAATGGGCAACCTATGAGCCCGCAGGGAAGGGCAATGGCAAGACCGTGGTCCTCCTCAGCGGCGACGAGGAGTACCGGTCCGAGGAAGGCCTGCCCCAGCTGGCCAAGATCCTGAGCCAGCGTCACGGGTTCCGCTGCACGGTGCTGTTCACCCAGGATGCCGACGGGACGATCAATCCAAACAACCAGACCAACATCCCCGGGATGCACCTGATCGGTTCGGCGGATTTGGTCGTGAACCAGTTCCGGTTCCGCGAGCTGCCGGATGCCGACATGAAGCACCTGGTCGACCACATGGACGCCGGGAAGCCGATGATCGTGGTCCGCACCGCCACCCACGCCTTCAACTACACCCGCAACAAGCAGAGCCCCTACGCGAAGTTTGACTGGCAGGCTCCGGGCGGCGGGTTCGGTGGTCTGACCGTGGGGGAGACCTGGACGTTCCACCATGGCAACCACGGCAGCGAATCGGCGCGTGGTCTCGTCGATGGCATCCATCGCGCCAACCCGATCCTGAAATCGGTCTCCGATGTCTGGGGGCCGACGGATGTGTATGGCGTGAACGCGGATTTCCCGAAGTCGGCGCAGGTCCTGTTGTGGGGTCAGACCCTCAAGGGCATGAACCCCACCGATGCCCCGAACGTGTCGAAGCCGATCATGCCACTGGCCTGGCTGTATGAGTACAAGGCCCCGACCGGCAAGTCTGCCCGGGTCTTCTGCTCGACCATCGGTGCGGCGATCGACCTCAAGAGCGAGGACCTGCGACGGATGTTCGTGAACGCCACCTACGACCTCACAGGGCTCAAGGTGCCCGACAAGGCGGACGTCGCGATCGTGGGCGATTACAACCCGTCGATGTTCGGCTTCGGCACCTTCAAGAAGGGCGTCAAGGTCGCCGACCATCTCCGCTGAGCGGGGTCGGGTTCCGGCTGTGAGTGCCGGTCCATCGAACCGGCTTCTCCGCGGGTCAGCGTGGCCGGACGATCATCTCTTCCACGACCACGTGGTGGGGAAGGCGGATGCAGAACAGGACGCAGTCGGCGATATCCTCCGGCTTCATCATACGGGAGCGCGCGGCGGCATCGGGGACCACGGGGCGTTTGTCGAGGAGCGGGGTGTCGATGTCGCCCGGGAAGATCCCGATGGCCCGGACGCCGCGGCTGCGTTCCTCGGCGTTGATGGCCTGGGTGAGGCCGGCGAGGCCGAACTTGCTCATGACGTAGCCGGGTCCGGCCTTGGGTGAGGCCTGTTTCCCGGCGTCGGAGATCACATTGACGATGGTGCCGACGCCGCGGGAGCGCATCCCGGGCAGGAAGGCCTGCACGCAGTGGTAGGCACCGTGGAGGTTCGTGTTGAGCATCAGCTCATAGTCGGGCTGCGACAGCACCTCGAGTGCTCGCTGGGGAACATTGGTCCCGGCAGCGTTGACCAGGACCGCAACCTCGCCATAGGCCGCGGCGGTGGCCTGGGCCATGCGATGGACCGCCTGGGCATCGGCGATGTCGGTCGGACACACGAGTGCCCGACTTGAGGCTGCACCTGCAAGGGAGGCGGTCTCCCGGAGTGCGTCCTCACGGCGCCCCACGAGGGTGACGTTCCATCCTTCGGCAAGGAGTTTGAGGGCGACGGAACGTCCCACTCCACTGCCGGCACCGGTCACGACGGCTGTCTTGATCATGTCGAAGCCTGTCTCGGACGGGGCCCGGAGGGCAAAGGGCAAAGGGCAAAGAACGCCGGATCAGTCCTGGGGCTTGCCGATCGCCGCGAGGAATTCCCGTCCGGTGGAAAGGGTCGCGGCAAGCCGAAGCCACTCCTCGAGGCGTGTCGTGTCCTCAACAGCGTCGAGGTGCTGGTTCCAAGCGGGATCCTCTGACGCGGGAGCGGATCCCGTCCCCTTCACCGGTGCACCATGCGCAGCGGATCGGGATGGGGCCGTGGCGGAGC
>CAZZKQ010000522.1:0-2671 GCA_964654875.1 uncultured Verrucomicrobiota bacterium
CACCTCGGCGCCCGCGGCAATGAATTCCTTGGACTTCTCCTCGAGTCCCTTGCGCAGGGCCTCCTCCTCACCCATGCCTTGTTCGGAGGCGTAGCGGCGCACGTCCTCGGTGATCTTCATCGAGCAGAAGTGCGGTCCGCACATCGAACAGAAATGCGCCGTCTTGGCGCCCTCCTGGGGCAGGGTCTGGTCGTGGAACTCCCGGGCCGTCGTGGGATCGAGCCCCAGGTTGAACTGGTCCTCCCAGCGGAACTCGAACCGCGCCTTGCTCAGGGCGTTGTCACGGTGCTGGGCCGCCGGATGCCCCTTGGCGAGGTCGGCCGCATGGGCCGCCACCTTGTAGGTGATCACCCCGTCCTTCACATCCTTCTTGTTCGGCAGACCGAGGTGCTCCTTCGGCGTCACATAGCACAGCATTGCGCAGCCATACCATCCGATCATCGCCGCGCCGATGCCGCTCGTGATGTGGTCGTAGCCCGGCGCGATGTCGGTCGTCAGCGGTCCCAGCGTGTAGAACGGAGCCTCATGGCACCACTCGAGCTGCTTGGCCATGTTCTCCTCGATGAGGTGCATCGGTACGTGCCCAGGCCCCTCGTTCATGACCTGCACGCCGTGCTTCCAGGCGCGCTCGGTCAGCTCGCCCTGCACCTTCAGTTCCCCGAACTGCGCGGCATCGTTGGCGTCGGCAATCGACCCCGGACGCAGCCCGTCGCCGATGCTGAAGCTCACGTCATAGGCCGCCATGATCTCGCAGATGTCGTCCCAGTGGGTGTACAGGAAGTTCTCCTTGTGATGGGCGAGGCACCACTTGGCCATGATGCTGCCGCCACGGGACACGATGCCGGTCATGCGCTGCGCCGTGAGTGGCACGAACCGCAGGAGGACGCCGGCGTGGATGGTGAAGTAGTCGACGCCCTGCTCGGCCTGCTCGACGAGCGTGTCGCGGAAGACCTCCCAGGTCAGTTCCTCGGCCTTGCCGCCCACCTTCTCGAGAGCCTGGTAGATGGGGACGGTGCCGATGGGGACGGGCGAGTTCCGGAGGATCCACTCACGCGTCGCATGGATGTTCTTGCCGGTCGAGAGGTCCATGACCGTGTCGGCACCCCATTTGGTTGCCCAGCGCATCTTCTCGACCTCCTCCTCGATGCTGGAGGCGACGGCGCTGTTGCCGATGTTGGCGTTGATCTTCACCAGGAAGTTCCGGCCGATGATCATGGGCTCGGACTCGGGATGGTTGATGTTGGCCGGGATGATGGCGCGGCCGGCGGCGACCTCGGCACGGACGAATTCCGCGGTGATCTCGGTGGGGATCCGCTGGGGGAACCGGCGGAAGATGCTGGGGGTTGTCGGATTGTCCGGATGGCTGTGGACCAGCTGGGCGCTGCCGGCGTGCTGCTGGTGCAGGTCGTTGCGCCGGGTGGTTTGCGACAGATCGGCGATGCGGGCCCGTCCGAGGTTCTCCCGGATCGCGATGAACTCCATCTCGGGTGTGATGATGCCCTGTCGGGCGTACCAGAGCTGGGTCACCGGGTGGCCCTTGCTGGCGCGGAGGGGACGTCGGCGCTGGCCCTTCAGACCGGGGAACTCGATGAGCCGGTTCCGCTCGGCCTGGCTCGCATATTCGGCGTGCTGGCGGGAGAGGTAGCCGTTGTCCTGAGGCCGCACCTCGCGGCCGTCGTACTCGGCGACATCGCCCCGGGTCTCGATCCAGGAACGGCGCAGCGCGGGCAGCCCCTCCTCCACGGTGCCCTGGAAGGCGGGGTCGCCCCACGGGCCGGAGCAGTCATAGACCCGGACCGGGTCGTTGACCTCGATGCGTCCCGAGGCGGTGTGGGTGGGGGACTGGCGGATCTCGCGCATCGGCACCCGGAGGTCCGAATGCAGGCGTCCCTCGACGTAGACGCGGGTGGAGTTGGGGAGCGGCTGCGAGCTGTGGGGCTCGAAGGACTTGTTCGGATCGGCGATCATGGTCGGCGGTGTCTCGGGAGGTCCCGGAAAGGGGTCTGTGGCGCTGTGTGCCCCGGGGAAAGCCGACGACTCTTTCCCTTCGCCGGCATGACCCGGGGCAGGTTCGACGGGTCTCGCCCTGCGGAGCGACTCTCAGCCGTGATGCAACGGCTCCCCGAAGTGGGTTGAGCATGCCTCGGGGCCGCGGGGGGTCAAGGATCGTGGCCCGCGGTTTGCCGACCGGTTTTTTGGCTCGCCTCGACCCCGCCTTTCCCGACGCTGGTGAAGACTCGCATGCGCCTCCCGTCCCCCGCCTCCCTCGGTGTGATCGTCTCCGGCCTCCTCTACGGCTGCGCCGAGCTCGCCCCACCCCACCAGTCGTGGACCGAGGCCCAGGTGCAGGGACGTGTGGTGGATGCCGTCACCGGCCAGCCCCTCCATGGCGCCACGGTGTCCCGGGTCCAGAAGGCCCCCCGCGAGGATTCCGGGGCGGGTCAGCATGGAGCGATCCAGATCCAGGACCGGCCCACCGTCGCGGTGACGGACAAGGAGGGCCGGTTCGTCCTAGATCCCGTCAAGACCGCCTATCTCTTCCTGGAATCCTACCCGACCTTCGAGGTCGTCCTCCGGATCCAGCATTCCGGTCATGAGACGCTGCAGCGTCGGATGACCAACGTGACCTGGACCGACCGGAAGTCCCCGCCCTTGATCCAGACCGGCGACC
>CAZZKQ010000523.1:0-2669 GCA_964654875.1 uncultured Verrucomicrobiota bacterium
TCGGCAAGGTCAAAACGCAGACCCGGACCGTCCACCCCCACCACCTCGCCTGCGTCGACAACCGCTGGTACGCCATCTCCTTCGATGAGGCCAAAAAAGGGTTCCGCAACTTCGTGCTGACGCGCATGAGCGACGTCGTGGTGCTCGAGCGGAAGTTCAAGCGGCAGAAGGGGTTTTCCTTCGACACGTACATGGAGGGAAGCTTCGGCATCTTCCAGGGCGGCAAGCCGACCCGGGTGGTCGCGGAGTTCCGGGACTGGGCCGCTGATCTCGTCAAGGAACGACGTTGGCATCCGACCCAGGCTATCGAGGATCTCGACGGCGGCGGAGTCCGTCTCAGCCTGACCCTGACGAATCTCGTCGAGGTCGAGCGGTGGCTTCTGGGCTGGGGCGATCATGTCACGGTGCTCGAGCCGAAATCGCTGCGGGATCGCATGACCCAGATCAGCCGGGCCATGCTGGAGCGGCACAGCTAGGCAGCGAGGGAACAAGATTCCCGTCCACAGGACTTTCCAGGGTGGCGCGCGCCGATGACTCATCGGGCGAAGCCCACATAGCACCCGAAGCCCGAAGGGGCAGGGATGAACGAGGCGATCTTGACCGAATCGGGGCAGCATACCCGGTCGGTGTAGGCATCCCATCCATCGTCACCTCGATCAATGTCCTGATCCCCGATCCCCCGGATTCCCATCAGCGCATCGAAACGAGCCGAGCGGAACTCGAAACCCTCATCGGTCGCGATGAAGAGTGTGTGGGGACAGGGATGGACGGCGGGATCGGCCTCCTCGTCCGGCAGCACGATTCGCCCGCAGAACGGGCAGCAGATCGGACCGGAGTGGCTGCAGAATTCAACACGCTGGATTGGGGGGTGTTCGCTCATGGTGTCTGTGTATTTGGTTGATGGTTCGGAATCTCTGGGACTTTAGGGCCTCCATGGAAAAGGTCGCTCCGGGGGGATCGCAGCCTCATGCAGGGTGCCCCTCACGCCGCCAGCCTCCGCTCGCCGGTCATCATGTTGTAGAGGCTGAAGACGCTCACCCCGTGGATGGGCTGGAGCTTGTCGGCGCCGACCATCCATC
Source organism: uncultured Verrucomicrobiota bacterium (assembly GCA_964654875.1). Lineage (GTDB taxonomy): Bacteria > Verrucomicrobiota > Verrucomicrobiia > Limisphaerales > UBA9464 > UBA9464. Next base: position 1,080 of record CAZZKQ010000523.1, read on the forward strand.
GGACCTCCGGGCTGGGGTGGTCGAGGAGGTACTGGAGACCGGCCGGCGTGTAGAGCGCCTCGCGCACCTTGACCTCCTCGGCTCCCGCCTCCGTGAGATGCATGGCGACGGAGCCCGGGGCGAAGATCCGGGTCCAGTCCTGGTCCGGAGCGGTCCCTGTCCCGGATGGGCCCGAATCGGGTCCATCCGCGGGGACAACCGTCCCATTCTCCGTCTCCTGCTCCAGGAGCAGCAGTGCCTGGACGAGATCGACCTCGCCCTGCTGTCGCGCCGCCTGCAGGGCGCAGGCCACGACCTCACGGAAGATCCCGGGCAGCCGCTCGGTCAGGCGAAGCGACCCGTTGGCGTTGTCGAAGACGCAGACCCCATTCACGGGCCCCTGCCCTCCGGGACCTGCGGTGGAGCTGAAACGGCCGACACCGAGATCCCGGGGCTGGATGCCCTGAAGGACCGCGAAGGCGGACAGGATGGCGTGCCCGACGCGATCGGACATCGCTGCGGCCTTGCCGAACGACCAGCACACCCCGGTCGTCTGGATGAACCGGGTCATGGGCTGCTGGCTGAAGGGGCTGCCCGGACCGTAGACGTGCGGGGTCTCGGTCCTGCCGCGCTTCTCGCGGAAGCCCACCACCCGCTCGCTGACCTGCAGCGTGGTCTCCGCCAGGAACCCGTCGGGGAACCGCTCGAGGGCATGGAGGCCGGCCCCGAAATCCGGGAAGGCCATCGTGAAGAGGTTGGGCTTCGTGGTCACATGGCGTTCGGGTTGGACGAGGATCTGGCCCTCCCGATGGTTGACGCGGACGACGCGATGCGGGCGGGCCATGTAGTAGTAGACCGCTCCGGGGTAGGCCTCCCGCAATGCCTGCGGGAGGTTGATCTCACCACGGGAATCCCCCTGACGCGTGGTGATCCTGAAGCTCTTCTCGATCCCGTTGCGCAGCGGGAAGGCGCGACGCGGATCGTCCTGGGCCTCCTGCTTCATCGGGTAGAGATCGGTCGCCACCGGTGCGGTTGGGTTCAGCTCATTCTCGAGGAATGCGAGGAACTCCGCGGGAAGGGTGTCGAACCGGGAACGATCGAGGGTGCCGTCCATCTGCCTAATCTCCGAGGCCGCACACAGCGCGTTGCCGAACTGGGCATAGCGGTTGCCGAGATAGAGCCAGTTCGGCTCCACCGGCCTCGACAGATACTCCCGGAGCCCCTCGTCCCCATCAGGCACCACCGCGCGGCCGTCGAGCCAGATGCAGCATCCGCGGTTGCGGCGTCCCGCACGGCCGATGCGCTGCCACAGGGACTTCATCGAGGCCGGGGTGTCGAGCAGCACCACAAGATCCACCTCGCCGATGTCGATTCCCATCTCGAGGGCACTGGTGGCCACGACCCCCCTCAGGGTGCCGTCCGTGAGGGCCTGCTGGATACGTGCCCGGTCGACGTTCTCATAGCCCGCGCGATACGGCAGGATGCCCTCGGAGAGATCCACGGGCACCTCGTCGGAGTCCGGCTCCGATCCGTCCTCCGCATCGGAACCCGCCTGGCGACGGCAGGCGCCGGCCGTCACCAGCTCCACCTGTCGACGGGAGTCGCCGAAGG
>CAZZKQ010000524.1:0-2664 GCA_964654875.1 uncultured Verrucomicrobiota bacterium
GCACCTCGTCGTGATGGGACGCCACCGCGTTGACGATGTGGGGCGGCTGGCCCTGCTGGCGGAGGAAGTTTCCGCCCACGATGGCGTGCGGACCCTCGACCTCCTGCGACAGGGCCTTGCCGATGTCGTGGAGCAGGCCGGACAGCTTGGCGGCCTGGATGTCCTCGCCCATCTCGGCCGCCAGCAGACCGGTGAGATGGGCGACCTCGACCGAGTGGTTCAGCACGTTCTGGGAGTAGCTGTAGCGGAAGTGGAGCTTGCCGAGGAGCCGGGTGATCTCGGGACACAGCGGAGGAAGGCCTGTCCGTGCCACGGCGGCCTCCCCGGTCTGGAGGATGAATCCCTCCATCTCGGTGTTCACCGCGGCCACGACCTCCTCGATCCGGGCCGGATGGATCCGCCCGTCGAGGACCAGCCGTTCCATCGCAAGCCGGGCGACCTCTCGTCGGACCGGGTCGAAGGCCGAGAGCACCACCGCGTTGGGGGTGTCGTCGACAAGGACGGTCACCCCGGTGATGGATTCGAACGCGCGGATGTTCCGTCCCTCCCGGCCGATGATGCGACCCTTCATCTCCGTGCCGGAGACCGCCACCGTCGCCGTGGTGGACTCGAAGGTCTGCGTGGCGGCACAGCGTTGCAGCGTGATGCCGACGATGCGGCGCGCCTCGGCCTCCGCGTGGCGCTTGGCGTTCTCGAGAAGATGACGGCTCAGGTCGGCGGCATCCTTGCGCGCCTCCCGTTCGACCTCCTGGAGCAGCAGCGACCGGGCGCCCTGGGCATCGAGTCCGGAGACCGACTCGAGCCGGGCCCGGGCTTCGAGCCGCTGCTGGCGGAGCTGCTGCCGCTCCTGCTCGAGGGCGGTCCGGTCGGATTCCAGCGTCCTGGATCGGGTGTCGATCTCCGACTCGAGCCGGGCGATGCGATCGAGCTGGCGGTCCACGGTCGACTCCCGCTCCACCAGGCGGCGTTCCTCGACGGCGAGGGTCTCGTGACGGGTGGCCAGAGCCTTCTCGAGGTCGGCACGGTCCCGTTTCAGCTGCTCCTGGGCCGCGACCTTGGCCGCCAGCTGGGCGGCCTCCGTCTCGCGGCGGAGCCGGTCCTGCCACGTCTGCTGCTCGGCCAGCCGGGCCGCCGCCGCGGCCTGCTCGCGCTTCCGGGCACGCACGACGGCGACACCCGCTCCCGCCGCCGCGGCGAGTGCGTAGAGGATCAGCGGGTTCGAGAACATCGGGTCAGGCGCGTCGTACAGGTCCCTCGTGGATCCCCGAGGGCGTCAGGACGTAGTCCATCGGAAGGTCATGGGGCTCGACAGGCAGGTGGGGCACGATCTGGACGTCCAGTCCCACCCCGAACCGGAGGGCATGGGTCCCGGCCAGCAGTCGGTCATAGAATCCGGCGCCACGTCCGAGTCTTGCCCCATCTGTCGTGAACCCTAGGCCCGGGACCAAAACCAAGTCCAGTCTGGGCAGGGGAACATTGAGGCAGCCCTGGGAGGGTTCCCGGATGCCGTAGCGTCCGGTGGTGAGGTCGGCCGCGGGGCGTTCGATGCGACGGGCCCCGTAGGCTTCGATGAGGGGATCGAAGGCGGGCAGGGCCACCTCCTTGCCCTCGTCGAGCGCGATCTGCAGCAGGGGCCAGACATCCGGCTCGTCCTCCCTCGGGGCGAACAGCAGGACGCACCGGGAGAACCGCCAGTGGGGATGGAACCGGATCCGCTCCCGCAGCACCGCGGATCCCTCCTCCCGTGCCCCCGGGGGGAGTTTCCGGATCCGCTGGCGGAGCCGGGTTCGGATCTCGGATTTGGAGGACGGCATCACGGGATCTGGGACCGGGACGGGGACGGCGAGGGCGATGGCGATGGGGACTGCACTTCGCGCCAGCGCATGACCCGTTCCTTGATCTTCTTCTCCACCCCCTGTTCCGAGGGTTCGTAGAACCGTCTCGGCGCGCCGAGGTGGTCCTGGGCCACGTGATGACCCGGGAAATCGTGGGCGTACTGGTACCCGACCCCGTGTCCGAGCCGCTTCGATCCCGGATAGTGGCCGTCGCGGAGGTGCTGGGGCACGGGCAGCGTGCGTCCGTTCCGGACGTCCTCGAGCGCGGCATCGATCGCCGTGATGACGGTGTTGCTCTTGTGGGCCGTGGCGATGTAGAGGGCGGCCTCGGCGATCGGGATCCGCGCCTCGGGCCAGCCGATGACCTCGGCGGCCTGGCAGGCCGAGGTCGCGAGGACGAGCGCCATCGGGTCGGCCAGACCCACGTCCTCGGCCGCATGGATCATGATCCTCCGCGCGATGAACCGCGGGTCCTCCCCGGCATGGATCATCTTTGCCAGCCAGTAGAGGGTCGCGTCGGGGTCGGATCCCCGCATCGATTTGATGAAGGCGCTGATCGTGTCGTAGTGCGCATCGCCGTCCCCGTCATAGACGATGGCCTTCTTCTGGATCGACTCCTCGGCGACGCCCAGGTCGATCCGGATCACGCCATCGGGTCCGGGCGGCGTGGTCAGGGCGGCGATCTCGAGCGAGTTGAGGGCCTTGCGGGCGTCACCATCGGAGATCCGCGCCAGGTGCTGCAGCGCGTCGGGGGCGGCCTCGACCCTCAGGTATCCGAGGCCCCGATCGACATCCGGCTGCCGGAGAACCAGTTCTTTGCCTCGGTGAA
>CAZZKQ010000525.1:0-2662 GCA_964654875.1 uncultured Verrucomicrobiota bacterium
GAGGAACACGACCACATGAATCTCCCGCCCCGCGAGGCCTCCGTGGGCGGCGAACCGGCGAAGGCGGAGGCCGGTCCGCTCCGGCTGACCTTTCGGGTGGTCGAGGACTCCGGTCGGCGGGTCGGACTCTACGAGCTGGGGTGGAAGTCCCCGGAAGGGGAGGGGATGATGCGGTCGGGTCGCCTCCTGCTGGAACAACCGGGTCGCCCAGGTGGACCCGATGGGGACCATCGCCCGGCGCGCGGCCCCAAACCCGGCACACCCGGCAAGGACGGTCCGCAATCCTGAACCGTCTCCGTTCCTGGCCCCGCAGCGCCCCTCCATGCCCAAGCACACCTGGACCATCGCCGCGTTCCTGTCGCTCCTCGTCCTGATGGGCGTCGGGTTCCTGCAGTACCGGTCCCAGCAGGGGGCGCTGGACCGCGCGGAGGCCGCGGCCCACGACTCGGAAAAGGCCCTCGTGGCGGCCCGCTCGGAACAGACGAATCTCCTGGCGACACTTCAGGCTTCGGCCGACCGGATCGCCGAGCTGGAGGCGGCCATGACCGAGGCGACCCAGAAGCGTTCCGGCCTCGAGGACCAGATGCGCCAGGAGGTGCAGTCGCGCGACGTCACCATCTCCGAGCTCCGCGGCCGGCTCACGGTCGATATCCTCGACCGCGTCCTGTTCGACTCCGGGGAGTCCCGTCTCAAGCCCGAGGGCGAGGCCATCCTGGCCCGCGTTGCCCAGGTGCTATCGCGGTTTCCAGGACGTGCCCTGCAGGTTGTCGGACACACCGACAACGTCCCGATCCGCAACCGCACCCCCGATGGGTTCACCGACAACTGGGCGCTGTCGGCCGGCCGCGCGGTCTCCGCGGTGCGATTCCTGGTCGACAAGGCCGGGGTGGATCCGCGTCGGCTGACCGCGGTGGGATGTGGGGAATTCCATCCCCTCGCCCCGAACGACGCCCCCGAGGGCCGTGCGCGGAACCGCCGCATCGCCATCGTGGTGCTGCCCGAGGAACTCGCCGCGACAGATCTTCCGAAGCCGAAACCCGCTCCGGAGCCAGCCCTCGACCCCGCCACACCCGGCACCCCGGAGGCCAACGCCGGATCCAGGACCGAATCCAAAGCCGTCGAGGAGGTCCCGAAGTCGGTTCCTTGACTGCGGAGCTGGCGAAGTCCGGGTCTACGGATGCCGGTTGGGTGAGGCGGAGCCCTGCATCCTGGGTTCCGGAATCGCCTCGGGATACCGACCGCAGCCGCTCAGCGGAAGCCCAGGCGGAGGACCCCGTCCGACTGGGACACGGATGAGATCGTCGGAGCACCCGACCCCGAGAGCCGGTAGTACCGGGTCGATGCGGGCACCGGGATCGAGATCGTCCCGGCTCCCGCGTCGAGTGTCCCGGTCGTGTCCGGGGAATAGGGCCCCTCCAGCAGGGAAGCGCTCAACAGCGTCGGCCCCGCTGGGGCCGGAGCCCCGAAGGTCCACGACACCGACTGCTCGCCATCGGCATCGCTGAACCGGATCCGACCCGCATGGGATTTCGCCGGATCGAGCGGGGCGTCCGGGGTGTGGGTCAGGATCAGGATCGGGTCGAGATCCACGAGGTCGAACGCGGCAGCCTTTCCGTCGATCTCGAGCCCGATCGTCTCCGGCAGGACCGCGGTCTCGAGGTGGGCGAGGCGGACCACGACGGTGCCGGCGGGTTCCGCGAACACCTCGCCCGGGGCCGGGGTGGCGTCGAGGAAGGTCGCCCGGAGCTTCGCCGGGACCGACACCCGGAAGTTGTCGAAGCGTCCGTCGATCCGGCTGGTCTCCTCGATGGCGAATGCGAAGACCCCGGTCCGTCCCGAGGCGTGCGAGCTGTCGCGTCCGGCCAGGGAATGGAGCGGAACGGTCAGGTTGGTGCTGGCGAAGACCTGTCCCAGCAGGTTCGGTCCTGCGGCGGTGAAGACGAAGCGGTACCGGTGGTCGGGGTTCAGCCGGAAAAGCGATTCGTTGACCTGTGCGGCGGGGAGCTCGTTGTTGACGAGGGTGATCTGGTGGAATCCGGACCGCGCGTTGTAGTTGAAGGTGTAGCCGGTGGTGGTGCCGGGACCGAGGTTCCCGGCGCGGGCGACGAGGCCGACGGACTGCACCTGGGAGTTGTCCCAGCCGAAGACGTCGGCCTCCACCTGGACCCGTTCGAACTGTGGGGTCGGGAAGAAGGATCCCGCGCGGGCGGGCCCGAAGACGGACGGGTCCGGTGGCGGGTTCATCTGGATCCGATAGGACCCGGACGGGAAGGTGAAGCTGGCGTTGATCCCGAACGGCTTCAGAGGTTCGTAGCGGGTCCAACCCGTGTCATTGCCACTGTCGAAGGAGAACGACTGGGCCCAGGTCATTCCGGTTTGGATCCAGAGCCCGGCTGCAATCAGGGTGAGGGAGGATTTGAGGAGCCTCGCCATTCCGTTCCGTGGAGTCCTTGGAGTCATGGTGCCTTGGTTCGGGGATCTTCCTGACAGGAAAATATCCGACTGCAATCCTGCAGTGGAGGAAAGGCGAGTCGAACGGGTCCTGCCTCACGCGTCCGGCAGCAGCAGGACGGAAATCGCCGCCGTGGCCTGATACGCGGTCTCAATGAAAAAATTCTTTCATGAGCCCCCCTGGTGCCGCTGGCGGGACTTGAACCCGCAC
>CAZZKQ010000526.1:0-2658 GCA_964654875.1 uncultured Verrucomicrobiota bacterium
CGCGCAGCTGCGCCGATACGAGTCGCGCAACGTGACCTTCGTCGATCCCGACGGCTCGTGGCCGATCGTCTGGGATCGGGCGAAGGGATGCCATGTCTGGGACACGGAGGGCCGGCAGTATCTGGACCTGACAGCGGCCTTCGGCGTGGCCGCGGCGGGCCACGCCAATCCGTCCGTGGTTCGCGCAGGACAACGTCAGATGGGCCACCTCCTGCACGCGATGGGGGATGTCCACCCCCACGCACTGAAGGGGGAACTGGCCCGGGAACTGAGCCGCTGGACCTTCGAGCGGTGGACGGCAGAGCGGCCATCCCGCCAACGGCTCCACGGCAAGACCGTCTTCGGCACCTCGGGCTTCGAGGCGGTCGAGATCGCCCTCAAGACGGCACGAGTCGCCACCGGCCGGCCGGGAATCCTCGCCTTCGAAGGGGGGTATCATGGACTGGGATACGGGGCGCTGAACGCCACGGCCCGACCGCTTTTCAGGGAGCCGTTCCGGAACCAGCTGAAGGAATTCGGGGCCTTTCTTCCCTGGCCTCCGTGCGGGAGCTTTGACTGCTCCTGTCCTGCTGCCACCTGCCAGCCCCTGGCGCGTCTGGAGACGGTCCTGCGGCGACACCTCCGCACGGGAACCATCGGAGCGATCCTCGTCGAACCGGTCCAGGCGCGGGGAGGAATCCGGATTCCCCATCCGGCGTTCCTGCCCCTGCTCCGGGAGATGGCGACCGAATACGGGGCCCTCCTGATCCTCGACGAGATCTACACCGGGTTTGGCCGGACCGGCCGCTGGTTCGCGACGGAACACACCCGGGTCGTACCGGATCTGATCTGCCTCGGCAAAGCCCTGACCGGAGGCTTCCCGCTGTCGGCCTGCGTGGGTCGGTCTGATGTGATGGACCAGTGGCCCCCGAGCCATGGTGAGGCGATCCACACCAGCACCTTCCTCGGCCATCCCGTCGGCTGCGCCATGGCCCTCGCCCAGCTGAAGGAACTCGAGCGACGAGAACTCCCGGAGCGGAGCGCCCGCCTCGGAACGGTCCTGATCGAGGCCCTCCGTCGGCTTCCCTCCCGGTTCGGCGACCTCGAACTCCGGGTCCGAGGCCTGGGCCTGATGGCCGGCATCGAGCTGAGACGTGCGGGCCGGCCGGCCGGGAAGGAATCGATCGAGGCCATGAAGCGGCTGCTCCACGAAGGATTCGTGGTCCTTCCCGAGGGCGAACACGGCGAGGTGCTGGGCCTGACCCCACCGCTCACCCTCCCAAGGGCAGAACTCCTGCGAACGGTCGATGCGATCGGAACCGTCCTCGAAGAGATCGCCCGCCCTCGTACCCGAACCCGGAAGGCACGCCGCCCATGACCCTCTCGGAGATGCGCCGATGGATCGATGCGCGGGGTCTGCAGCTGACCAAATCACTCGGGCAGAACTTCCTCCACGACGGCAACCAGCTGCGGCGGATCGTCGCGGCGGCGGATCTCGGCGCGGGGGACCGGATCCTCGAGATCGGCCCCGGACTGGGGCCGCTCACCGAACTGCTCGTGGCCACCGGACTTCCGGTGACGGCCGTCGAGAAGGATGCGCGTCTGATTCCCATCCTTGGCGAACGGTTCGCGGAAAGGGAGTCGCTCACGCTCCTGCATCGTGACGCGCTGGAGTGGCTCCAGGAGAAACCCTCGGACTGGGACGACTGGAAGCTGGTGGCGAACCTCCCCTATTCGGTGGGCTCGCCGATCCTCGTGGAGCTGGCGCTGGCGGCACGACCGCCGCGTCGGATGGTGGCGACGCTCCAGTGGGAGGTGGTGCAGCGTCTCGCAGCGGCTCCCGACACCGACGCCTACGGATTGCTCACCGTGCTGGTCGGACTCCAGTTCCGGTCGGCCGGGTCCTTCAAGGTGCCCAAGGACTGTTTCTTCCCGGCCCCGGATGTCGAATCCGCCTGCATCACCCTGGTGCGCCGTCCGGAACCGCTGCTGCCAACGGCGTTGGTTCCGTTGTATTCCCAGGTCGTGAAGACCGCCTTCGGCCAACGGCGCAAGATGCTGCGGAAGCTGCTCCGGAACCGCTGGACGGAGGACCAGCTGACCCCAGCCCTCGCAACGGCGGGAATCCTGGAGACGGCGCGGGCCGAGACCGTGGATGTGGAAGGTTGGGCCCACCTGACGCGGACCCTCGCGGAGACGTTGGGGCGATCGCGGAACGGGCCCACTGCTCCGGCCTTCGGCGTTGAAGACCGGGCCAACGAATCCTAGCCTGAAGCCGTGTTCAGCGAGCGGGACTCCACGGGTGCCTTCGGCGGATTCGGCCAGCGGTCGGCGACACTGTGGCTGACCGTTGGGTTCGTCGTCGTCTTCGCGCTCCAGTGCATCAACGACGTCTATCTGCACACCCCGGTCGAGGGGTGGCTGGCCCTGACCCGTCGGGGCATCCTGGAGGGATGGGTCTGGCAGCTGTTCACCTTCCAGCTGTTGCATGCGGACTTCTTCCATCTGGTCTTCAACCTCATCGTCTTCTGGTGGCTGGGTCATTTCTGCGAGGGGTTGATGGGAGTCCGTCGCTTCCTCGTGGCCCTGTTCGGGTGTGGTGCCGTGGGCGGGCTGCTGCAGGGCGCGCTGATGGTGTTCTTTCCGCAGCACTTCGGGGCGGCGTCGGTGGGGGCCTCC
>CAZZKQ010000527.1:0-2658 GCA_964654875.1 uncultured Verrucomicrobiota bacterium
CGGTGAGGGGATTGGACCGGTCAGTCAGCCGGCGCGCGAGTTCGAGTCGACGACCGGTGGTCCGGGTCGCGGCGTTGGTCGAGGGGATGTCGATCGTCAGGCCGCCGAGTCCCTGAAGCGTGAGGAGTCCGGGGCTGACCCCGCCGCGGGGCTGCTGGTGGTCACCGCGATGGAACAGCACCGTCTGGAGATTGCGTCCGGGTTCCTCGACCAGGCAGGCGACCTGGGGGTCGGCCGGTTTCTCGGCACGCTTGGCGGTGGCCCGCTTGCGGATCTCCTCGACCTTGTCGGCTCCGGGGCGGTCGATCTCGCCCAGGATGATGTGGTCCTGGAAGGTCGGGTACTTCCGAAGCAGGGCGAGGTGTTCAGGGGTGCGCTTTGCAGCCGGGGTCTTCCGGGCGGCCATCACCGGGTCCCGATCGGCCTCGGGGATGAGGGTGAGCTGCTTCTGGACGAACCTCTCGATGAGCTCGTCATGGAGTCGGGTTGCCTCCGCATCGATCTGCTTCGCCTCGGTCTCGATGCGCTCGGCGTTCGCCCGGTCCGCCGCCGTCATCAGGGACAGCACGCGCTGACCCGGTGGCTTCCACTGTTTCCAGTCGAACGCGGGCTCGAACACGGCGCGCAGCCGGTAGTAGTCGGACTGCGGGATGGGGTCGTACCGGTGGTCATGGCACTGGGCGCACTGGACGGTCAGGCCCAGCAGCGACGAGGAGACGATCTGGAGGGTGTCGGCGATGACCTGATTCCTGGCGAGATCGGCATCGGCAGGGCCGTCGCCGGTCGGATCCGGGGCCATGCGGAGGAATCCCGTGGCGATGATCCGATCGAGGTCTTCCCCCTCGAGGCCGGCACCCGGCTGGGCGACCAGTTCGTCACCGGCGAGCTGCTCGGTGATGAAGACGTCGAATGGCTTGTCCGCATTGAGCGCGCGGATGACGTAGTCGCGATAGCGCCAGGCCCAGGGCCGCTCGGAGTCGGCCTCGGCACCGCCGTTGGAGTCCGCGTAGCCAGCGACGTCGAGCCAGTGTCGGGCCCAGCGCTCGCCATAGGCGGTGGAGGCGAGCAGCCGGTCGACCACGCGCTCGTAGGCCTCGTCGGACGGATCGGCCACGAACGCGGCGACCTCCTCGGGCGTCGGCGGCAAACCGGTGAGGTCAAAGGTCACCCGACGGATCAGCGCCTCCGGCGCTGCGGGAGGGGCGAAGCCAAGGCGTTCGGACTCCAGCGGCCCCAGAAGGAACCGGTCGACCGGGGTCCGGACCTGTCGGGTCGATCGGACCCGTGGGACCCCGGGGCGGCGGATCGGCTGGAACGCCCAGTGCTGGCGTTCCTCCTCGGTGATGACGACGGCTGGGACGGTCTCGGATTCGGGTCGGGCGGTCGGGGCTCCCTGACGGATCCAGCGCTCGATCACCGCGACCTGGTCCGGGGTGAGCGCCTTGCCGTCCTTGGGCATCTCGCCGGAGCGCACGACCTCGAGCAGGCGGCTCGTGCCGGGGCGACCGGGGACCACGACCGGTTCGGTGGCGTGGGGTGCGGTCAGGAACCGGCGGAGTCGCAGATCCACCCCACCCTTCGGTTTCTCCTCCTCGCCATGGCACTGGAAGCACTTCGCCTTGAGAATGGGTCGGATGTCGCGTTCGAACACCGGTCGGGCGGGGAAGGGGGCTCCTGGAGCGGCGGCGAATCCGAGGGTCGAAACGCCCAGCGTGACCAGTACAGCGATCCCCCAAGCCCATGCCGTCCCGGTTCGCCACGCGGGCGTGGGATTCGGGAGGGCAGGTCGCGGGGGCACGAAGAAATTAAAGCACAGCGTTCGTGGGAATGAAGCGCTCTTTGCCGTCCCGCATCGATTCGCGGCGACAGGTTGCGGGACGCTGGAGGTCAGCGTCGGCTCCCGGCCAGCAGCGCCACGAGGTCCAGCACTTCACCCCGCGGACGGCCGTCGAGCATCGCCTCGGGCATGGTGGACACGCCGTGGGGGCGTCGGGATCGCACGGTGGATGGGGATACGGTCACGGGCTCGTCAGCCCCCATGGGCCAGAGCACGATGCGGTCGGGGGTCTCGGAGTCGATCCGTCCGATCCACGTCTCACCGCCCTTCGTCTCGAGTTCCACCTGGGCGTATTCGGGGGCGATGACCTTCGAGGGGTGGAGGATGGATTCGAGGATTTCACGGGCGTTCCGGCGTTGCCCAATGCCGGTGAGGTCGGGTCCCACGCTACCGCCCTCGGTTCCCAGACGATGGCATTGGGCACATCCGCGGTCGCGGAACACGGCCCATCCGGCGTTGGTGGTGCGTCCCGACAGTGGCGCGGAGAGGTCGGTCTCGAATTCGGCGAGGGTCCAGCGGTGTCCGTCGTTCGAGGGGGAGTTCGGGGCGAGGGACGTGATCCAGGCGCGGAAGAGGTCGACGGCGGCGGTGTCGACGCGGTGGGATACGAGCGGTGGCATCTGTCCTGGACCGCGGCGCGAGAGGCGATGGATCAGGACGGAGGAGTCGGGTCGACCCGGGGACACGAGCATGGGGTCCTTGAGACCGAAGCTGTCGTGCTGGGGTCGGGCGCCGATCAGTTCCATCTTGTCCCGGGCGGCTGTGATCTCGAGCTGCATGCGGGCGTTGCCGCCGCCGGCCTCGACATGGCACGGCGCGCA
>CAZZKQ010000528.1:0-2657 GCA_964654875.1 uncultured Verrucomicrobiota bacterium
GCCGAAGGCTTGCTCACCGGCCTTGAGTTCGAGGAAGCCGACCACCTCGACCGCAAACTTGTCGGTCGTGCCGTCGGAGCCCGGGATGCCGGGGAAGACCTGCGAGGTGAACGAACCCAGGGCGTTCTGCTCGAGGTCGATCAGGTCGATCTGGTTGCCCTCCTTCTCGAAGTTGATCGTGTCGACCGCGTAGGCTCCGCCGGCCTCGGGTCCACCGAAGGCGACATTCGGGATCAGCTTCCCGGCGGAGTCCGCCAGGGTGCCGTTGATCTGCTTGTAGGCTCGGATCCCATTGTTGCCCGCCGAAGCCTCCGTAGGGGCCTGGGCGGTGCGGACAATGAACCCGCGGGTGGTCGACGATCCTGGCGGCAGCGCGGAGGTTGCAGGCAGGTCGACATGGGCGTCGTGGCCGCTGGCCATGAAGGCCAGGAACGACGCGGCTACTGGTAGGTATCTAGAGTAGGGAATCATCGGAGCCTAGTTTAGGAACGTTAGGGCTCGAATTCAACGTTTTGCTCGGTTGAACCGATGGTCGGGATTAGCCCGACGAACATGTCGGGGTGGGGCCCCGCCAGCATCCGCGGCCCGGGACGGTTCAGCCCCCGGGCATCGCAGTTGGGGGGCTTGGTGGGGCGACCGGGTCGAGGAGGCGGTTGCAGCCCGATGTTCAGGGTGCTTTCCAGGGACCCGGTCGTGGGGCAGCGTCGCTCCATGCAGGATCGGGCGGATCACGCGACAGCGGACTTCGGACGTCTCTTTCGGGGGGACCGATTCCGGTTCGACTTCGGAATCCGGCCTGCCGATCGCGACTGGTTCCGTCTGGACGCCACCGACTCCGGCATCCTTCGGGAGCGTCGCCAGCAGCTTGCCCGGCAGCCGGATCGACATCTGCCATGGAGTCCATCGGCCGATCCAGTGTTCGAGGAACTGTTGGGTCTCTTCGGAGGGACGCCGGGCATCTGCGTTCCCGGCGGGGCGAGGGAGCAGGCCAAGGCATTGGCAGGACTTTGGGAACCCGACTTCGTTCTGATGCGGCGTGAGGATGCCGCCTTCAGGATGGTCGGGGCCTGTGTGTGCGACCCTTCCTGGTGGGATCCAGGCTCGAAGCTGGGAAAACCGATCGAGGAGATCCATGCCCCGGTCCCGACCCTCAATGCCACCCTTGGGGACCGTATCCGAACGTTTCTCGAGAGGCTGCCCGTGGGCGTGACCCTGGTCCGTGAGAACTGGGGCCTTGCCGCGGTGCCCGACCGCAATCTGCATCCTGCCCTGGATCGTCCCCGGTTGGGCCCCGGATCCCGGATGTCCAAGACCTGGCTGCGCGTGGAGCACCAGGCGTTCCGGGCGCTTCCGTCGACCGGGGGTGTCGCATTCCTCATTGGGCTGACGGTCCACCCCCTCTCGGAGGTGATGCGGGATCCCAACGTGGCCCGGGCCGTCCGGGGGCATCTCGAGTCCATGCCGCCGGAGATCGCCCGGTACAAGGGGGTGGACGGGATCGGTCCCGGATTCTGGGACGGTGTCCTGTAGACCCTCTCGACCCATGGACCCACGAGGTTCGGTGTTGGTCAGGCCAGCAGTTCCTGGATGTCCTCCCACGTCAGCGACTCGGTGAAGGCGGCCTCGTCGGCAAGCGTGGCGGACAACAGGTCGCGTTTCCGACGCTGCAGGGTGAGGATCTTCTCCTCGACCGTTCCCCGGGCGATCAGCTTGTAGCTGGTGACGACCCGGGTCTGTCCGATCCGATGGGCCCGGTCGGTCGCCTGGTCCTCCACGGCCGGATTCCACCAGGGGTCGAAGTGGATCACCGTGTCGGCAGCCGTCAGGTTCAGCCCAACGCCGCCTGCCTTGAGCGAGATCAGGAACACCGGGATCGACGGATCCTTCTGGAATCGCTCCACCACGGCACCCCGGTCCTTCGTGCTTCCGTCGAGGCGACAACAGGGAATCTCCCGGGCGTCGAGTTCCGACTGGAGCAGGTCGAGCATCGAGGTGAACTGGCTGAACACCAGCGCCCGGTGGCTGCCGTCGATGACCTCGTCGAGGAGCTCCGAGAAGAGCTGCATCTTGGCGCCGACGACCGGGTCGGACCGATCCGCCGCGTCCTCGGGGTCCTGGGGTCCCTTCAGGTTGAGCAGCCGGAGGTCGCAGCAGACCTGTCGCAATCGAAGCAGGGCGGTCAGGACGAGGAGGCGGTTCTTCGGCGATCCGCCCGACGAGCCGGCGTCCGCCACCTCGCGTCGGGTCTGGGCCAGGATCTGCTGGTAGACCTCCGCCTGTTCCTGGCCGAGGTCGCAGTAGGCGACCTGCTCGATCTTCCCCGGAAGGTCCTTCACAACGTCCTTCTTCAACCGGCGCAGCAGGAAGGGGCGGATCCGGCGGGAGAGGCGCTGCATCGATCCTGCGTCGCGTTCGCGGACGATCGGGACCTCGTAGCGTTCCCGGAAGTCGTTCGCGGTTCCGAGGTATCCCGGCATGAGGAAGTCGTAGAGGCTCCAGAGATCGAGGACGGAGTTTTCCAGCGGTGTGCCGGTGAGGATCAACCGATGGGCGGAACGGATCGACTTCACCGCCTGGGCGTTCTGGGTCTGGCGGTTCTTGATGTGCTGGGCCTCGTCGAGGACGACCGTGTCGAAGGACCCCTCCCGATACAGGTC
>CAZZKQ010000529.1:0-2655 GCA_964654875.1 uncultured Verrucomicrobiota bacterium
CGACCACACCTGGAGCGCACCCAGTTGGGCGATCCCGTACTCCACATAGTAGAAGGGGTAGAGGAAGATGTGGAGCTGCTTGTGCCAGAGGTTTGACCGCGAGGGCTCGACCCCGGTCCAGTCGATGTCGCCCCCGAACCGGTCCATGAGCCGGTTCCACGCCGCGGAACGTTCCATCACGGAGTGGCCGGGATGCGTGTAGAGCCAGTGCTGGAAGGCGTCGACCGTGGCGATCCACGGGAAGACGCCGACGATGCCTTCGAGGTGGACCCTGCGGGCCCGACGGGCATCGGCCTCGGAGTAGAAGACATCGAGGTGCGGCGCACCGAGGAGTTCCATGGCCATGGAGGCGACCTCGCAGAACTCTATCGGGGCGCCGCGGTAGGCGAACAGGGGTTCGTCGCGGGTCGCGAGGGCATGGAAGGCGTGGCCGGCCTCGTGCAGGAGGGTCTCGACGTCGCGCTGGAGTCCGACGGCGTTCATGAAGATGAACGGAAGCCGGGACTCGCTGAGCGTGCTCTGGTAGCCGCCCGGGGCCTTGCCCTTGCGGTTGGCGAGGTCGAGGAGACGCAGGTTCCGCATGGTCTGGAATCCCCGCGCGAGCTCTGGATCCAGCCGGTCGAAGATCACCTGGGAGCCGCGCTCCATCTCGGCCGTCTCGGTGAAGGGCTTCAGGGCGGGACGGTTCAGCGGGTCGACGGCGACGTCCCAGGGCCGCAGGGCGGGGACCTGGAGCTGCTCGCGTCGCCGCGCCTGCAGTCGACGGAGCACGGGCATCACCTCGGCCTCGATGCCGTCATGGAACCGTTCGCAGTCGTCGGCGGTGTAGTCGAACCGGCCGCGCATCCGGAAGGCGTAGTCGCGGTAGTTGGCATGGCCCGCGTTGGCGGCGATCCGACCGCGGAGGGCCAGCAGCTGGTCGAGGATCTGCTCGAACCGGGCGGCCTCCTGGAGGCGGCGGGCGGCCACGAGGCGCCAGGCCTCCTCGCGCAGGGGTCGATCGGGTTCCTCCTGGTAGCGTCCCATCTGGGTCAGCGTCTTCTGCTCGCCCCGGAACTCGACGGTGAGGGAGCCGGAGAGCTTGTTGTATTCGTTGCCGACCTTCGCCTCCTCGGTCTCCAGCGGGACGTTCTCGTCCCGGTACAGCTCCACTTGGAGGGCGGTATCGCGATCGAGCACGCGGTAGCGATCGAGGGGCAGCTGCGGACGCAGGGGCTGGGCCAGGTAGGCCCTGGCGAGGGCGAAGCGGCGGGGCTTGAGTCGGGGCTCGATCTCCTCGACGAAGCCCAGGTACGCCTTCTCGGCCTCCGGACTGTCCGTGTGGCAGGTCATGGCGATGTACCGTTTGGCTCCCTCCTCCTCGAGGGCCGCCTGCAGCTCGCCGCAGTCCACCAGCCACGCCTCCAGGTCCGACACCGAGGCGAGGTCCCTGGATCGCTCCTCGAGCCGGTCGAACAGCGGGGCGATCTGGTCCCACTGGGCGAGGTCGAGGGTCTCCGGGACGAATCGGCGCGGGGTGGACCGTGGCAGATCACCAAAGGGCAGCAGGCTCATGTCGACCACACCGTGCGGCAGGAACGCCCCGGTCCGCAAGACACCCCCGGTGGTGGATCGGACGGAGCGGTCGGGTGGAACGGCAAAACACTGGATTCCTCGCTGAGCCTGCGGAATCGTGTCGGTGCGCCATGTCGATCCTCCCACGCTTCCTCGCCCACGGGCTGCCCGGTCTTGTGCTGGGCCTGGCCGGGATCCTCGCCCCGGGGGTCCGGGCCGACGTCCTCTATCCTCCGGAAGCCGGGGTGATCAATGTGCGCCAGTCGCCCTATCACGCCAAGGGGGATGGCCTCACGGATGACACCGAGGCGCTGCAGCAGGCGCTCTGGGAGAACGGCAGGACGAACCGGATCATCTTCCTGCCCGAGGGGGTCTACCGGATCTCCGACACCCTGCGCTGGCCGGCAGCCCCGGGCAGCCCGCTCCAGGGGCGGACGATCGTCCAGGGGCAGGGTCGGGGGAAGACGGTCCTCCGGCTTCTCGACCACTCACCCGGTTTCTCCGACTCCGGCAAGCCCCGGCCGATGCTGGCGACAGGGTTGGGAACCCGTCTCCTGCGCAATGCCGTCCGGGATCTCACCCTCGACACCGGGATTGGAAACCCGGGTGCGAGCGGCGTGCAGCTGGTGGCCCATCACCAGGGGGGGCTTCGCAACGTGGACATCCTGGCGGGCGGCGATGGCACCGGTGGGGTGGGACTCGATCTGAGTCCGGGAGACGACCTGGGGCCCTTTCTGGTCAAGAACGTCCGCATCCACGGCTTCGACACCGGGATCCGCACCGGGAACCCCGCCCACTCGGTGACTCTCGAGGACATCCAGCTGACGGGACAGAAGTCCGAGGGTCTCCGGAACGGGGCCCAGGTGGTGACGGTCCACCGGCTCCGCAGCACCAATTCGGTTCCAGCCATCCAGAACACGGACGAATCGGGCTTCGTGACCCTGGTGGACGCGGTCCTGCAGGGGCTCCCGGCGAAGCGTGGGGGCCCGGCCGTCTTCAACCGTGGATTCCTCTTCATGAGGGAGGTGGCGGCCCCGGGCTACTCCAACCTCCTCCAGAACTGGTCCAACAAGCTGCCTCCGGCGCGAGGTCTGGTCGTCG
>CAZZKQ010000530.1:0-2648 GCA_964654875.1 uncultured Verrucomicrobiota bacterium
CATCGCCGAGGGGGATCGTCCGATGATCACCGACTTTGGCCTCGTCTGGGTCGCGGGATCGGGACACCCCATCGGTGACTCCGGGAGGATCCATGGAACTCCCAGCTACATCGCACCCGAACTCACCCGGGACCCCGGGCGGTCCAGCGTGGCCTCCGATGTCTATGCCCTCGGGGCGATTGGCTACGAACTCATGACCGGCGAGCCCCCGTTCGAGGCGGGCAACCCGGTGGAGACGCTGCTTCGGATCCGGAACGGCCATCTCACAACCCCCGGCGATCTTGAGCCCTCGCTGGACCCGGACCTCGAGGCCATAATCCTCAGGTGTCTTGAGGCCACCCCCGCCCGACGCTACGGGACCGCCGGGGATCTTGCCGACGACCTCGACCGCTTCGCGCGAGGCGAGGTGGTGCGCGCCCGGCATCCGGGCTGGTTCCGACTGGGCCGGGACTGGGTGGTGCAACATCCATGGTCCGTCACGAGCGCCTCCCTCGCCGTGCTGATGCTCGTGGCGGTGGCGGTCGTCTCCTGGGTGGTCGCGGAGCGACGCGACGCGGAACGGAGGCGCTCCGACCTCGAGGGCCAGAAGCTCAGGAGCGAGCTGGAGGAATCGGTGATCGCCCGGCTGCAGGCGGAGCGCCTCTCGGGATTCCATGGCAATCGAGCCTCCATCCTGGAGGGGCTCCGCCAGCTCCAGGCCGCGCGGCCAAACCCCCGGATCCTCGACGAGGCGATCGCCCAGCTGGCCCGCGTCGAGATGGCGGCACCACAACACCTGCATGCCCGCCTCCATCCCGGGGCCCCGGTGGCCCTCACACCGGATTTCCAGACCTGCCTCGAGGCCGACACCCAGGGACATCTCATCGCCACCGACCACCGGACCGGGACCCGTCTGTGGGAGTGGTCCGACGGCAGGTCTACCCCCTTCCGCGGGCCTCACCCCGCGCCCGATGGATGGCACCTCATCGCGGTCCGGAAGGGACGGGCCACCCTCCTGGAATGGCCCAACCCAACCGCCATCGCCGAGATTCCATTCATGGATCTCGTCGGATTCAGCCCCAATGGAGACTGGTTTCTCGCAATGGACGCGGAGCGCCATCTGGACCGCTATGAGACCCACACGGGACGCCATCTCGGCCGTCTCCCCGAAGGCTCCGTGAACGCCGGCAACATCGCCATCTGTCCGGATTCCTCCAAGCCACTGATCGCCATCACCGGGGGTGGACAGATCCGGATCATCGACTGGTCCAACGGGACATTGGTCGCCAGCCGCACCAATGGGCTGGGGAATGGGATTGTCCGCTGGGTCGGGGACTGGCTGGTCCACCTCGTCGATGGCTCCCGGATCGTGGGCCACAATCTCCAGTCCGGCAGGGAATACATCCTCGGACAGTTCACCAGTCCGGTGATGACCCTGCGCCCCGTCCCCCGACGCCACCAGATCACGGCGACGACCGCCTCAGGGGAGTCCGGCCTCTTCGACCTCGACCTGCGGACCCGGATCCTCGGTTTCCAGAACATGGAACCGCTCCAGTTCAATGCCGATGGCAACGAGGTAATGGTGGCCATCCAGGACTCCTGGGCCACCGTGCCGTGCCTCTCGTCGGAGGTGCTGGTGTCGCTGTTCCCGGCCGACACCGGCCAGGACTCGATCCGCAACCTGGGCTTCTCCCCGCGCGGGGACACCCTCCTCGTCACCAAGCAGGCGGGGGTCCACCTGCTTCCCCTGGGGGAGGATCGTGATCCCGGATTCCTGCCCGCCATGGGAGCCGTCGAGGCCTCATGGGTCGGGGAGACGGACGAGATCGCCGTCCAGACCCGGGGATCCATCCGCTGGCACGGCCTGAAGCCCGGAACGCTCCAGCCCCTGCCGGAGCCCATTCATGTCTGGGACTGTCCCGGCGACGGATGGATGGACCCGGGGTGCCTCTGTCCATCCACGCCCAGTCTGATGGTGATCCGACCCGACTCGCGGCTTGAGGAGATCCACCTGGGCCAGCGGCGGTCTCTGCGGGTCATCGAGGATGCCCGCCTGACGGGGGCACGATCCGTCGACCACTACGGTGATGAGATCCTGTTCGACTCCCGCAACAGGAGCTCCATCTACTCCCTGAACGGTCTCCTCGACCGGTCAGGCCACCGTCCGGAGGAACGGATCGCTGGGTTCCGCTTCTCGCCGGATGGAACGTCGCTTCTGCTCACCAGCGGATCCCAAATCCGTCGGATCCCGACGGACAGCGGGGCGACGCAGTGGTCGCAGACCACGGGAAAGATCATCGGCGGGGGCGAGCGGGTGATCGCGTGGAGCCCGGATTCGAAACATGTCGCACTGGTGGCCGGTCCCGACCGGATCGGTATCTTCCGCGCGAGCGACGGAACCCGGATCGCCCAACTGACCCATTCCTTCGACATCCACGTCACCGCCATGGCGGTCAGCCCCGGGAACCGATGGATCGCCATCGGTCTCGAGAACGGCAGCCTCCATCTCTGGGACCTCCACCGACTCCGGAACGAGCTCCAATCCCTCGCAGGTCCGATCGATGACAGGACGGCATCGACCCCAACCGTTCAGGAGAAGGGAGGCAGACCTGGCGGGAGACGATGGGCCCAGACCGGAACCCGGCTCGGTACCACACCGGTGGTCGTGC
>CAZZKQ010000531.1:0-2648 GCA_964654875.1 uncultured Verrucomicrobiota bacterium
CGATCAGGCCGGAGCGCGAAAGCTCCCGGACCACCGGGAGGAGCTGCGATTGCTGTTCGGCCGCCCCGACCTCCGCCGCATGGGCCAGTGTCGACTCCGCGCCGATGTCCAGGATCGCCGCCCCCTGCGCCGCCAGGATCCGTCCCCGTTCGATGGCGGCGTCGGCACCGAGACAGACCGATTCCCGATACCAGGAGTCCGCCGACAGGTTGATCACCCCCATCAACGCAGGGGACACGTTGCCATCAAACCGCCGCCCGCCGAGGTCGAAGGCGGCGACCTTGGCGTCCAGGGCAGGGGCGTGGTCGGAGGCGAGCCGGGAGAGGTCCTCGAGCGTGAGCATGTCTCTGTGAGGGAACATCCGGTTCGTGGAATGTCGAGCCCGGCGACGGGGGCTCCTGCAGAGATTCGGCGATGCCGAGGACTCACGAGAAAAGGGATTGGGCAACGCGCAGAGGTCCCAGGCCGAGAGGTGGTTTCGGAAACCGAAGGCGTCGATGGGTGGGTGATGCAGTGCCCTGCATCACTGGGTGCACCGGGTGCACCCACGAGAGACGCAACCTGTTGTGACCCCGTTGAGGATGGACAGGGGCCTGGGACGCGGCAGACGAACCCGGTCAACCCCCAGGTCCTCCTGACCCTCGCGGGGAGGATGGGGACCCAGCGGAGTGGGCTGCGTGCGAAATGACGGTGGCTACCTTTGTTTCTTCCTCCGCGCCGCCGGGTCTGCGCGTGAGTGCCCCTCCGTCTCCTTCAACCAGCCGTGCAGCGCAGCGGTCATGGAGCGGACCCGGTCGGGTTCCACCATTGCACGGTCGGAGGTCTCTCCGGGATCGGAGCCGAGGTGGAACAATTCCGACGGACCATCGGGCAGGGCCATCACCAGCTTCCATGGGCCCTGTCGAAGGGCGGCGCTGGGACGGTGACCGGAACCGTGGGCGTGCGGATACGACCAGGCCAGGATCCGGTCCCGGACCCGCGGATCTTCCTCGCCCCGGAGCACACGGGTCAGGGACACACCGTCGACGTGCTGTTCGGGTCGCAGCGGAATCCCACAGAGGTCGAGGAGGGTCGGGTACAGGTCGGCCGTGAAGGCGGGCACCTGGACCGTCAACGGCTCCAGTCGGCCGGGCCACACGATCCAGGTCGGGATCCGGATGCCCCCCTCGTAGACCCACCCCTTGCCGCAGCGCAGGGGAAGGTTGCAGGTCGGCCCGGGATTCCGTCCGGAGAGCGTCGACAACCCTCCGTTGTCGGACGTGAACACGATCACCGTGTCGCGTCGCAGCCCCAGCTGCTCCAACGCGTCGATCATCCGTCCGACATTCCCGTCGAGATTCTCCACCATCGCCGCGTAGTCCGGATCGTTCTGCTCGGCCCGGGTCACGGATCCGTTCGGCCCCGGAATCGTCCGGGGCGGTGCGTCGCCCGAGGGCGCCGAGTGGCGGGCGCGGTATTTGGCGGCCAGCTCCTTGGGCGGCTGGATCGGGGTGTGCACGGCGTAATGGCCCAGCATCAGGAAAAAGGGCCGGGTCAGATCGCGCTGGTGCAGGAACTCGATGGCGGAGGTCGTCAGGGCATCCGTGAGACAGGTGCCCGGGGCGACGCCGTCGTAGTCTGGCACATCCCAGACCGTCGAGTTCGTCGCCGAGGATCGGTACGGCGGGAAGTAGGAGGCCGGTTGACCCGCCCGGTTGACGCCGCGGATCCAGTCGAATCCATGCCGCGTGGGTTGGTCCTCGGGACCTTCGCCGAGGTGCCATTTGCCGAGATAGGCCGTCTGGTAGCCTGCCGCCTGGAAGGCCTCGGCGACGGTGGTTTCGTCGTGGCGCAGCGCCACGCCCGAGGCGGGATGGATCCAGTCGGTGATACCCAGTCGCTGGGGGACCTTGCCGGTCATCAGGGTCGCCCGCGTGGGCGA
This sequence comes from uncultured Verrucomicrobiota bacterium, assembly GCA_964654875.1. GTDB lineage: Bacteria > Verrucomicrobiota > Verrucomicrobiia > Limisphaerales > UBA9464 > UBA9464. The sequence goes on from CAZZKQ010000531.1 coordinate 1,922, forward strand.
ACAGACGGGGTGGGCCGAGTAGAACGACTGGAAGCGCACACCCGTCCTGGCGAGGGCGTCGAGTCGGGGCGTCCCGTGGAACCGGGATCCCTCGCAGGCGATGTCCGCCCAGCCGAGGTCGTCCACCAGCACCACCAGGACGTTGGGGGGACGTCGGGTTGGAGCCTGGGCAAGGGCTCCGGTGCAGAGGAGGATCAGGAGGACAAGACGCCCGGGGACTCTCATGGTTCCCCGGAGATACCCGGTCGCTGTCGGCGGGTCGATCGCAGGTTGTCCGGGCTCGGCCCGCAAGGCGGATGCCTCGACCGGGCTCAGAGCTGGGCCGGACTCAGCCCCAGTGCGACGATCGAGCAGGCCTGGACGACCGTCAGTCCCGAGGATTCGGCGGCGGCGACCACCTCCCGGGAATCCGCTCCGGGGTTGAGCCACAGCTCCTCACACCCTCGCTGCACGATGTCGTGGAGCAGTTTCAGGGTCACCGGAGGCGGAAGGTACACGCTGATGACGTCGGGGCGTTCCGGGATGTCTCGGATGGACGGGTAGGACGGGAGTCCCTCCACGACGGGTTCCTTCGGATTGATCGGAAACACGCGGTACCCGGCTTGGAGATAAGCGCGGACGGCCTTGTTCCCGAACTTGTTGCGGTCTGTGGAGGCTCCGAGGATGGCGACCGTCTTCATGATCAGTCGACCGTATCGAGCTGCGCCCCGGGATCGGCGGCGGCCAT
>CAZZKQ010000532.1:0-2641 GCA_964654875.1 uncultured Verrucomicrobiota bacterium
GACCACAAGTTCGACCCGATTCCGACACGGGACTTCTACGCCCTGTTCGGTGTCGCCCGGAACACCCGTCGGATCGAGGGGTTCATCGACGCCGATCCCCGCATGGCGGAACGATCCCAGGCTGCCCGTGAGGCGCTCGAGACTGCGGGCCGGATATCCGGGGCGGTCGCCACGACGCGTCCCACGACCGCGTCCCCTGCCGTCACCGTGCTCGACGACGTGGCGCGGGGCGGCGCCGGATGGTCCCGCTCGGGACGTGCCTTCGATGCCTCCGGGGCTCTGGTGGCCCTCGATGCCACCGGGGATCTCCGCGCGGCCGAGACCGGCACCCTCGACAGCGCCCGGCTCGCCTTGGCGCTCACCGGCAGTGCCCGCTCGGGAGATCACTCGATCCACCGCCGGTACCTCCACCTCCGGATCCGTGGCAGCGATGCCCCATTCCGGGCGGTGATTGACAACTACTGGCTCGATAAGCACGTCGGCCTGCTCTTCGAGGGGTTCCGCCGACGCCTTCCGAAGGTCGAGGGCGCCGACGCCGCCAAGGACCCGCGCGAGGTCCCATGGCGTATCGAGACCTTCGACTTCGGCCGCTACCAGGGGGAACGCATCCACTTCGAGATCGAGGACGACGGACCGGGCTGGATCGAGATCGACACGATTCTGGCCACCGATGATCCCACGCCGCCCCCAGCCGAACAGTGGGACGTCGATGGACCCGTCACCGGGATGAATCCGTCGGCCGCCGGGCTGGCCGAGGCACGCAGCAAGGCGGTCGAGAACCGCGACGCCCTGCTGGCCTGCGCGCCACCGATCCGGGCGCTGATCGCCGACGAAGGAGGCCCGCTCGACGAGCGGATCCACGTCCGCGGTGCCGCCCATCGCTATGGGGATCCCGCCCCGCTGGCCCGGCTGTCCGTGCTGGGCGAGAGCCAGCCCGCACCGGTTGAGGGCAGCGGCCGACGGGCCCTGCTCGCCGCCCTCACGGACCCCGGCCGCCCCTTCTTCTGGCGCACCACCGCCAATCGCGTCTGGCTCAAGCTGTTCGGACGCGGGATCGTCGAGACACCCGACGACTTTGGCCAGCTGGGCGGCACGCCTTGGAGTCCGGAGCTTCTCGACCACCTGGCTTCCCGACTCGCCCACGGGCAGACCATCAAGCAGCTGGTGCGCGACATCGTCCTATCCCACGCCTACCGGGCGGCGGCCGATCCCGGCGAGACCCCTGGCGACGTCTGGGCCCCGTTGGCGGTACGACGCCTCGATGCGGAGGAGATCCGGGATTCCCTGCTGTCGGCCTCGGGCCATCTCGACCGTCGAATCGGTGGCGCCAGTGTCCGGGCCCGTCTGACCGAACACATGCAGGGGCGGGGTCGTCCCGGCAGCTCCGGTCCGGTGGACGGTGATCTCCGTCGCAGCCTGTATCTCGAGACGCGACGCAACTTTCTCGACCCCTTTCTCCAGGCCTTCGATCAACCCGCACCAGCAACCGCCTGTGGTCGACGCCATGCCTCGAACGTCCCGGCCCAGTCCCTCGCCCTCATGAACGGCGAGCTCGTCCACCTGATCGCCAACCGCTGGGCGGAATCACTCCTCACGGAGGACGGCACCTCGACGGCACCCTCTTCGGACCGGGATCGGGCGCGGATCGAGCAGCTCTGGCTCTCGGCGTTCGCACGGTGGCCGCGTCCCGAGGAAATCGGGGTGGCGCTCGACTTCCTCAACGGAGAACGCGCCTCGACCCACGCCGAGACGCCCCTCGCACGCGAACGCGCCGCCTATGCGGCTCTGACCCACTCGCTCTTCGCTTCCAAGGAATTTGTCTTCCTCCGATGAACATGCCCCACATGCCGCCCTGCGGACGGATCCGACCCGCCCCGCTGACTCGTCGTGAGATGCTGGCGGCATCGGGCAGCGGACTCGGCCTCTGGGCCCTGGCGGGCCTGTTCGGGACCACCACCGCCCAGCTTGCGGCCGCGGTGGGATCGGGACGGGACGACCGGGCGCTGCTCTCAACCCATTCCCGCGCCAAGGCCCGCAGTGTGATCTTCCTCTACCAGGATGGCGGTCCGGCGCAGATGGACACGTTCGATCCGAAGCCGCGTCTCGCCGACTACCACGGCAAGCCGTTCCCGCTGCCGATGGCGCCGACCCAGTTCAACAACAACGGCAATACCCTCGCCTCCCCTTGGGCGTTCAAGGAGTGCGGCCAGTCCGGCATCCCCATTTCCGAGCTCTTCCCCAACCTCCGGCAGGTGGCTGACGAGTTGTGTGTGATCCGCTCGATGACCAGCGAGTTCAGCGAGCACACCAACGCCAACTACTTTCTCCACACCGGGCTCGGTATCCCGGGGCGTCCTTCCATGGGGGCCTGGATGTCCTATGGCCTCGGCAGCGAGAACGACAATCTGCCCGGGTTCGTTGTGGTCGAGGGCGGATTGATCCCCCCGGGCGGACTCGATTGCTTCTCGGCGGGATTCCTCCCGGCGCGTCATCAGGGCTCCATCCTGCGACCCCTCGGCGAGGCGATCGCGGACGCCACACCACGCGACCCGGACTCGGTCCAGTCGCGGAAACGCCAGCTGATCGCCCGCCTGGACTCGGCCTTTGCGCATGAGACCGGTGCGGAGGCCATCGAGAGCGC
>CAZZKQ010000533.1:0-2638 GCA_964654875.1 uncultured Verrucomicrobiota bacterium
CCACCCGGATGCCTTCCTGGCGGGCGATGTCCGGATCGACCTCGAACACCGCACGCGCGGTCCCCAACCGTTCATGCAGTCGCTTCAGCAGGGTCGGAAGCCGCTGCCAGATCCCGAGGCTGTGGACCTGAACGCTCAGGACATCCGCAAAGCGGTCGACCACCAGTCCACTCAGGCCATCCCCATCGGAATGGACCACGCGATAGGCGTCGGTCGAGTCTGGGAGTCGCAGGTGGATCAGTCGGAGGTCGATGGCCCGGTCCAGGAGGGTCGTCAGCAGGGAGTCGTCCACGGGATCGGGTCCGTGGTGGAGGATCCGGAGCGGCACCCGGGACCGGTCGTTCCAGAGTCCCGCACCAAAGAGTCGTCCCTCGCGATCACGGACCTGAACCCAGGAACCGGGTCGCGCGTCGGGCGACGCGGCACGGATCATGGGCGGATAGACATGGGGGTGGAGCCGGTAGGACTTGAGATGCACCCAGGGTGTCTTCCAGCCGGTCCGATCCACCTCCGGCTCGGGCCCGGGGCGGGGCGGCATCGGACGCGGACGAAAGGGGCGGTTTCTGAAACCATCGTTCACAACGGATCGCGTAGCCTGTCCCACACCTCCGCGGCAATGGGGAACTCCAGAAGATTCAGAGCCCCCCGACCCGATCCGCCCCCTTTGGGGCCACAGGATCCAGCCTCCAGCTTGCTGGTGTCCACTGGGGGTGAGAGTGTTTTGCCCGCGTCATGAACACCGCCCTTCGCCCATTTCCCACCCTCGGCCTGTCTGCCCTGGGACTCCTGCTGACCCTCCCCTCACCGACCGAAGCCTGCACCTCGATGCTGCTGCCGTCGAAGGACGGGGGCTATGTCTACACCCGCACGATGGAGTTCACGCTTCAGATGCAGTCCCAGATCATGATCCTGCCGCGGGGCCAGAAGATGGTCTGTACCGGAACCGACGGCGTCGCCGGCAAGGGCGGGCTGACCTGGACCGCCAAATACGCCGCGGCCGGGGCCAATGCCCTGGGACTCCCCGTGATCATCGACGGTCTCAACGAGAAGGGCCTCTCGGGCGGCCTGTTCAACTTCCCCGGATACGCCGAGTTCCAGAAGGTGCCAAAGGATGCCGGCGCCCGGTCGATGGCCTCCCACGAGGTGGTGACCTGGGTGCTGGGGAGCTTTGCTACCGTGGCCGAGATCAAGGACGGCATTCGTAAGGTCTACGTCTCCGGAACGCGCCTGAAGCAGTTCGGCAACAACGTCCCGCCGGTCCACTACTCCTTCCATGACGCCCAGGGCAACAGCGTGGCCATCGAGTATGTGAAGGGCGAACTGCACGTGTACGACAACCCCACGCATGTGTTCACGAATGCGCCCGACTTCCCCTACCAGCTCGCGAACCTTTCGCAGTACCAGTACATCTCGCCGAACGTCCTGCCCCCGATCCAGGCCGGGAAGATGACCCTCTCAGCCGCGAGCTCCGGCGCAGGACTCAACGGCCTGCCTGGCGGCTACCTGGCCCCGGCGCGATTCGTCCGCGCCTTCTTCTCACAGCAGTTCGCGCCGGTGCAGGCCACCTCCGATCAATCCGTGACCGCAGCCCTGCGTCTGATGGCGGGGTTTGAGCTGCCGACCGGATCGATCCGGACCAGCGCCACCGGTGGCGGGGAAGGAGGCGGCGTGTCCGGCAACGAGACCACCGAGTGGACCTCGGCATCCGACATGAAGGCCCTCCGGTATTACATCCGGACCTATGACAACCCGGATGTCCGCTACGTCGACCTCCGCAAGGCCGCCCCGACCGCAAAATCCATCCAGTACGTCCCGCTCAACCAGCCGCAGGTGATCCGCGATCTCACGCCGTGATCGCGGCGGAGATTGCGGGTACGTCCGGATCATTCAGGGCTTCAGTCGCGGTCGCTTCAGCGATGATCGCCGCGAACGCACCCTCGGATACCGCACAAAAGGATTCTTCGTTGTTTTCGGTGGATGGACCAGCGGGCCTCTGTAACGACCGCTTCAACCCAGGGGCTCTGTTTCCCCCGATGCAGACACCCACGTTGGACCGGGCCCCTTAAGCCCCACGGCTGGGTCGTTTTCCAACGGCCAGCCGGAGGTTCACGCAAGCACCTGAGGGATCACACGTCGTTCGACCACACCCGTCAGACGCTGGTCGAGACCCCCGTGGAAGAATTTCAGCCGCGTGTGCTCCAGGCCCATCAGGTGGAGGATTGTGGCGTGGAGGTCCGACACATGGCATCGATCCTCCACTGCCCGGAACCCCAGTTCGTCGGTGGCCCCAATCGCCTGTCCACCCCGAACCCCCGCACCCGCCAGCCACATCGAGAAGCCATGCCAGTCGTGGTCCCGTCCCGGCTTGTCCACCCCCTCACTGGTCGGGGTGCGACCAAACTCGCCGCCCCAGATCAGCACCGTCTCGTCCCAGAGGCCCGTGCGCTTGAGATCCGCCATCAGTGCCGCGATCGGCCGGTCGGTCTCCGCGGCATGGAGACGATGGTTACCGATGCAGTCGTTGTGCCCGTCCCAAGTGTCCTCAATGTGCCCTCCGCCCGAGTAGAGCTGGACAAATCGGACACCCCGCTCCAGGAGCCGGCGGCCGACTGCTGCAGGCCATCAAGTTCCTTGATCA
>CAZZKQ010000534.1:0-2637 GCA_964654875.1 uncultured Verrucomicrobiota bacterium
GCCGGAACCTGCCGCCCCCGGAGCCCGTCAAGCCGGTCGTCAAACCCGCGCCGGTCCGCCTCGTGCGCCCCCTCGATGGCCAGGTGGGCCAGGTCCTCACGGTCCATCCAAGGCTGCGGTTTGTGGTCCTCGATTACTCTCTGACCGGTCTACCCCGGCTCGGAGACGCGCTCGATCTCTGGCGCGGGCAGGCAATCGTGGGGCAGTTGAAGGTGTCCGGACCGATCCTCAACACGACCGCGGTAGCCGACATCGTCTCGGGTGAACCCCAGGTGGGTGACCTGGCGCGTCCCGTCCTCGAGAAGGCCGCGGAGCCCGCCCCTGCACCCAAGGCAGACGCCGACGTCAGGCCCGGGGCGACGACGGCGTCTCCGACGGGACCCTGAGGAACGCCAGCGGGATCGAGACCAGGACGAAGAGCGGGTCGACCAGGAACCACCAGAGGTTCCGGGAATCCCCAAGGCCTTGACCTGCCCCCCACAGACTCTCCAGAAGCCAGAAGCCCAGCGCGGCCGTCAGGATCCACCCGGTCCGGGATCCTTGGCGCAGTAGATGGAGGGTCCAGCCGGCCACGAGCCATGCGAGGAGGGGTGAATTCCATCCCAGTGCATAGGGATCCCACGACCCCCATCCCAGGGCTGCCGGATAGAGCAGGAGTCCGAGCACCAGTCCTACCCGGCCCAGATCCCGCAGGTCCCGCCGTCCAAGGAACCCTCTCTCCCCAAAGGCGACCTTGGTGGCATTCGCCATCAGGACGAGGAAGGGGACGCTGAAGCCGGCGGTGGCGCCTGCGACCCAGCTGCCCATCGAGACTCCGTTCCAGTGCGTCCACACGATGACGACGGTGGCGATGGGGATGAGACCCTTGGGACTCGTACCGGGACGTCCCCGCAGGAGTCGGCGGTACCCCAGGGCGAGCACGGAGCCGACGATCATGATGGCGACCCAGTCCGCCGAGCGGGAGGAGGTCAACAGGATGCCGTTCATGGGGTTGCCCCGGTTGCCGGGGTCGCGGCGTCCAGCCACGCGGTGTTGAAGGAGACAATGCGGATCGCCTCGCGTTTCCAGGTGTAGGCCAGGTGGACCGTTCCGTCGCGCGCGCGGAGGAGGAACGGATAGGAGAACTCCGCCCCGGCCTCGTTCTCGAGGTAGGGACCCCGGGTCCAGGTCCTGCCGGCGTCGGACGACACCGCCAGCCGCAGATTGGCGCGTCCATCGGGCGTGTCGTTGAACGCCAACAGCAGGCGGCCGTCGGCCAGGCGCACGGCATCGATCCCGGAATCCGAGTTGGGGAGTCCAGTGGGTTCGGGCGGGCTCCAGGAAAGACCGCCGTCCGCGGTGCGGGACAGGTACAGGTCCCGTTGGCTGCTGGCGGTCCGACACAGCATCACGGCCTGGGTGGGATCCAGAGCCACGAGACTCGGCTGGAAAGCCGTCCGGCCCCCGAAGGCCCGGGTCTTTCGGGCCGACACGGACCCGGGAGTGCCCTCGAGCCACAGCAGTTCGGGGAACTTCCCGAAGAGCTCGTGGTAGATCGGCACCACCCAGCCGCCGCCTTCGAGCGGCGTCGGACCGTTCTTCACCAGCTCACTGATGTTGAAGAAGGGGCTCAACACCAGGCGCTGGCTCGGGGTCCAGGTCCGCCCGCCATCTGTGGACTCCTTGAGACACAGCGAACTGCCTGACCAGCCACCGACCGTGATGGTCACGAACAGGAGGGACATCCGACCGGTGTCGTCGGCGAAGAGCACCGCGTTGCCGACCTTGCGGACGTAGTGGCCGAGCTCCCGGCTGGCCCTCGCGGCGGTGACCAGGTCGGCGGGCTCGGTCCAGCGGTCGCCCGTGCGGGTGGCAAACCAGATGGCGACGTCCTTGGCGCCTTCCCGGGTGCCGCCATACCAGACCGCGGCGAGGGTCCCGGCCGAGGGTTCGCAAATCGAGGCCACATGCACGGAGGCCACGGAGGAGCCCAGGGTTTCCACACGGTGGAGTGGCGTCGGCTTACCTGTTCCTGCCTGGGACGTCTCCGCGGGCGACACCCGGAACCGGGGCTTGGTCCGGGTTTCCGGTCGGGATGTGGACCGGTAGGTGGAGATTCCGACAACCAGGAGGAGGGCGAGGGCCCCGAGTCGTCGACGGGTTTCCGGACCCAGGAGCCTCATGACGAGGCCTTTCGGACCACCTCGAGACCGATCAGCTCGGACTTCAGCCCTTCCAGCGATCGGTCACGGAAGGCGCGGTGCCAGTCGTCTGCGGTCGCGTCGGGCCGGGCGAACCGGAGGTTCTCGGCCACGGTGTCGTGGAACAGGTGGGGATCCTGCGACACGACACCGATCCGGGCGCGCAACGAGTCGAGGGTGAGCGAGCGCACGTCGTGTCCGTCGAGGCGGACCGCGCCACCGGTCACGTCGTAGAGGCGGGGCACCAACGAGGTGAGCGTGGTCTTCCCTGCGCCGGACGGTCCCACCAGCGCCACCAGTTGGCCGGGAGCGATCGAGGCCGACACGCGGTGGAGCACCTCGGCGCCGGCGTCGTCGTCGACCGCACCGCTCAATCCGATCTCCAATGAGGCCAGCGAGACCTCGGCGCCCGACGGGTAGCGGAACGAGACGTCGTCGAACTCGATGGCGCCGTTCG
>CAZZKQ010000535.1:0-2630 GCA_964654875.1 uncultured Verrucomicrobiota bacterium
GTACATCGTCGTCATCATCGACGAGATGGCCGACCTGATGCTGGTCGCCCCCGCCGACGTCGAGATGGCCATCGCCCGCATCACCCAGATGGCCCGCGCCGCCGGCATCCACTGCATCGTCGCAACCCAGCGGCCGTCGGTCGATGTCATCACCGGCGTCATCAAGGCCAACATCCCCGCGCGCATCGCCTTCCAGGTCGCCAGCAAGGTCGACTCCCGGACGATCCTGGACCAGATGGGGGCCGACAAGCTGCTCGGCAAGGGCGACATGCTCTATCTGCCACCGGGCAGCGCAAAACTGAACCGGGCGCAGGGGGCGCTCATCACCGACGAGGAGATCGAGCAGGCCGTCCAGTTCATCGCACGCCAAGGCAAACCGAGCTACGATCAGGAGATCCACAACGCCCTCCAGAAGGTCCCCAGTTCCGCCGGCTCGATGTCGTTCGACCCCGATGCCGAGGAGGAGGGATTGAGCGACGAGGATGAGGTCCTGATCCAGAAGTCGATGGACGTGATCCGGAGCGAGAAACGCGCCAGCACCTCCCTGCTCCAGCGTCGCCTCAAGATCGGCTATGGCCGGGCCTCACGGCTCCTCGACTGCCTCGAGGACCGCGGCATCGTGGGCCCCGCCAAGGGTGCGGAGCCGCGGGACATCCTTGTGGATCTCGATGGCGAGGGATACGACGGCAGCGGCCAGCAGATGGTGTAGGCGGGATCCACCCGCTCCGCCGCCAGGCCTCAAGGGCTCTGCCCGTCCATCGCCGCGGCAAAGGAGCGCATCGCCGCGACCGAGACCAGGGATCCCTCGGGCGGATCCATCTCACAGCAGAAATAGCCGTCCATCCAGAGGTTGGACCCATCCGGCAACCGGAAGAGGGTGGCTCCCAGATCCCCTCCCTCGACGAGGTGATGGGAACAGAACCAGTACCGGACCCGGGCGCCGTCGCCCAAGGTGATCAGCCCAGCCTCGATGTTGTCCTTCAGCTGGGTCCGCCGGATGGAGGCGTGCGCCCCCGGGAGTTCGAGAACCATCACGGAGGGGTCATGCAGCGCTGCGGCCAGAAGGACCTTTCGTCGCGATTGGGTCCGGCCAGAATACCAGGAAACTCCGGCGATCACCCCACCGAGGACCACCATGCCTACTAGCCATCGAGGCTTCAGCAGGGCTAAGGCAGTCCGGGGCGTCCTCACTTCACGGTGTTCACCAAAGGAGCCAGCCCTTGGATCCGCACCTCGAGCCGGTCGCCCGACTCGATCGGTCCGATGCCGCTGGGGGTTCCCGTGAGGATGATGTCCCCGGGGAGCATGGTCATGTTCGTGGAGACGAAGCTGACGATGTTGAAGCAGTTGAAGATCAGCTGGCTGGTGTTGCTGTTCTGACGCAGCTGACCGTTCTGGAAGAGCTGGATGTTGAGATCGTGCGGATCGATCTTCGTCTCGATGTAGGGCCCCAGCGGGGTGAAGGTGTCGAACGACTTCGACCGGGCCCACTGGCTCTCGGCGTTCTGGATCGTGCGGTCGGTGATGTCCTGCGCGGCCGTGTAGCCGAAGATGTATCGGGCGGCCGCCGCCGGGGTCACATTGCGCATGCGGCGCCCGATCACGATGGCCAGCTCAGCCTCGAAGTCGGTCCGGTGGTTGCCGAACGGGATCTCGATCTTGGCGCCGTCCGGGATCAGGGAGGTCGGGGCCTTCAGCCAGAAGAGCGGTTCCTTGGGCAGCGGCTTGCCGGTCTCACGGGCGTGGTCGGCATAGTTCAGGCCCACCGCGATGACCTTGGACGGCACGACCGGCACCAGGGTCTTGACGCCCTTGAGTGGCGTGGGCTTCTTCTCGAAGGATGGGGATCCGAAAACGTCGCCGATCAGCCGGAACAGTTCCCCGTCCACGACCTTGGCGTAGAAAATATCCTCACCCTTCTGGAATCGCCCGATGGCTGCCATGACGCGCGAAGGGGTAACAAATGATCACTTGACTGGGCAAGGTCATTCGGTCCCGCAACGCGGTTCTCCAAGCCCTGGATTCCGCTCATGCGCGTCAATGCCGCCGGTCCCAAGCCCTTCCCGCGACCGGATCCAAGGGTTGCGCTTGCCCGACGGACACACCCCCGTAGGCTTTGCCCATGGCCAAGCCCAAGAAGAAGGAGTCCGGCGGCAAACCCAAGGACGGGAAGTCTGTCCTGCTGGGGGTCGGACTCGACTCCGACGGGCACAAGCGGGTCACCACCGGACCGAATTTCGCCCTCGTGGGGGGATCCCAGGAAACCCATGAGGCGATGACCGAGAAGGCCATCAAGATCAACGAGAAGCTCGCCCGCCGCGGCAAGCAGCTCCACGAGGTCAGCTCCGAGGAGTTTGACGACATCGCCCAGGAGGTCGGCCTCCAGCGACATCGTCCGGACCAGAACTGACATCCGTCCCGACCGCCGCGTCGGACACCTCCTCACCGCCACACCCGGCGCAGGAACTCGACGAAGTTCCCGTGCAGTATGCCCGTCACGTCCTCGGCAGAGTAGCCCCGGGCCGACAGCAGTCCCGACAGCGACTGCAGGTCCGCGATGCTGTCCAGGTCCATGGGGGTCTGCTCCGTCCCGAAACCGCCATCGAGATCCGACCCGATTCCCACGGCCC
>CAZZKQ010000536.1:0-2626 GCA_964654875.1 uncultured Verrucomicrobiota bacterium
CCGGTGGTGTCGCTGCGCTCAACCACCGGCTACTCGCTTTGATCCCTCCGGGATCGACCAGGGGTCATCGCCCCATGAATCACCGTCCCGCCGCTTCCTCCGGAATGAACTTCCGCGTGACACCTGTGGGAGGCTGTGGATTCCTTTGCGGGCCATGAAGCGACTGCATTTCCTGCTCTGTCTCGGACTCGCGGTTCTGGGCCTGTCCCTGAACGCGGCCGATGCGCCCAAGACCGCCGCCTCCGACCAGGTCGCGGTCCTCAAGTTCAAGGACTTCGGGGACATTGTCCTCGAGTTCTCGCCCGATGTCGCCCCGAAGACCGTCGAGAACTTCAAGAAGCTCGCCGGCGAGAAGTTCTACAACGGCACCAAGTCGCACCGCCTCATCCCGGGATTCATGATCCAGCTGGGCGATCCGCTCACGAAGGACCCTGCGATGGAGGCCCGCTGGGGCACCGGGGATCCGGGTTACAAGATCAAGGCCGAGTTCAACGACCGTCCGCATGTGAAGGGGACCGTCTCGATGGCCCGGAGCCGGGACCCAGACTCGGCCGGCAGCCAGTTCTTCATCTGCTTCGGCACGGCGTCGCATCTCGACCGCCAATACACGGCCTTCGCCAAGGTGATCCAGGGCATGGATGTCCTCGACAAGCTCCAGGCCGTCCCGGTGGGTGGCCCCCAGGGCAGCAGCCCCAAGACCCCGGTGGTCCTCGAGAGCGTCACCCTCATCCCCCGCTCCGAACTGAAGCCCGCGAAGTAAGGCGCCCCGAAACTCCCCTATCCTCTCCTCCATGAGCACCCCCCAGTCCACCGACGACGTCGCTGTCATTGAAACCTCCCAAGGCCGCATGGTCCTGGAGTTCTGGTCCGACGTCGCCCCCAAGACCGTCGAGAACTTCAAGAAGCTCGCCAGCCAGGGATTCTATGATGGCACGGCGTTCCACAGAATTGTCCGCGGCTTCATGGTCCAGGGTGGGGATCCTCTCACCAAGGACCCCTCCATGGAGGCCCGCTGGGGCACCGGGGACCCGGGATACAAGATCAAGGCCGAGTTCAACGCGAAGTCCCATCAGCGCGGCGTCATCTCGATGGCCCGCGCGGCAAACCCCGATTCCGCCGGGTGCCAGTTCTTCATCTGCCTCGGCGATGCCTCCTTCCTCGACCGCCAGTACACGGCATTCGGAACGCTGGTGCAGGGGGATGATGTCCTGGGCAAGCTGGGCGAGGTGCCGACCCGCGTGGCCGGTGGCGGTGAGCGGAGCCGACCCGTGGAACGGCAGAACGTGGCCTCCATCAAGATCGTCAGCCGAGCCTCCCTGGGCTGAGACCGTCCCACCGGCACCGGACGCGATGGTCCCCTCCGACAGCGAGATCGCACAGGTCCTTGAATCCCTCGGCTGCCCGCCCGCCCAGTGTCCCGACATGGCGGCACAATTATGCCGGCGCGCCCGTCAGCTCTCGGAGACCACCGGACGGACCCCGGAAGAGGCCCTCACCCACCTCCTGCGACTGATGTCGCAGGGGTGGGCCGCCCAGTCCAGGACCGGATCGTGATCCAGAGGCCTGCCCGCATCGCTCCACCAGTCCGCTGATGCCCCCAGATCCCTCCATCAAGCCCTGGCATCGGATGTCCTCACGATCCGTGGCCCACTACCGGATCTTTTCCCTGCGGTCGGATCTGAAACTCAACCCCCGCACCGGGAGCCAGCACGACTTCTTCGTCATCGACTGCCCCGACTGGGTGAACGTGGTGCCGGTGACCCCGGATGGACGCATCGTGATGGTGGAGCAATTCCGTCATGGATCCGAGACCGTCGAACTCGAGATCCCTGGCGGCGTGATGGATCCCCATGAGACCGATCCGGTGGCCGCGGGCATCCGGGAACTCCGCGAGGAGACGGGCTACGAGGGGCAGCAGGCTGAATTGATCGGCCGGATCTTCCCGAACCCCGCCATCCAGTCGAACACCTGCCACACGCTGCTGGTGAAGGACTGCGTGCTGCGCCACGAAACGGAATTCGACCAGGCCGAGGACATCGCCGTCCGACTGGTTCCGCGGGACCAGATCCCAGGCTTGCTGGCCAACGGCACCATCCGCCATGCGCTGGTGGTCGTGGCGCTGTCGCACTATCTGATGCGGTCGACCCCGTGAGGGCAGGCCGCGTGTCGGTTCCGTGATCGCTGGCAGCCCAACGGCCCCTGCCGCTCAGATCTGCTCGAAATAACGACGCTTCTCCCAGTCGGTGACCGCATCGCTGAACGACTGGTGCTCCAGCCGTGCATGGCGCACGTAGAAATCCACCACGCCGTCCCCGAAGACGCGTCGGGCCAGTCTCGACCCCTCGAAGAGATCGGTCGCATCGCGCAGCGACGACGGCAAGCGGGCGAGCTTCGGATCGGTGTAGGCGTTCCCACGGTATTCCTCACCGCAGTCGAGCCCCTCCTCGACCCCTGCGAGTCCGGCCGCGAGCATCGCCGAGAAGGCCAGGTACGGATTGGCGTCCGCGCCCGGCATGCGGTTCTCGGGTCGGAAGGACTTCCCACTGCCCACAATCCGGAATCCCGTGGTCCGGTTGTCGGTCGCCCACGCCATGCGCGTCGGCGCCCAGCTGCCGGACTGGTACCG
>CAZZKQ010000537.1:0-2625 GCA_964654875.1 uncultured Verrucomicrobiota bacterium
TCTCGGTCTCCCAGGGTAGGCCCTCGTCCCTCGGGCCAACCCTGGGCTGGAGGCCCCAACGCCGTTGGCGTTGACCTCGGAGGGGCTCCCGTGCCCGGTGATGCAGGGCACCGCATCACACACCCGCCGAAGCCCCTGGCTTCGGAAACCACCCATCGACGCCTTTGATGTCCCGGCTACCACACCTCCCAGTCCCTCGTTTCTTCGACCTCGTTCGTCTCCCTCCTCTCCTGCCCTTCCTCCGCGTCGCCGTGTGAGTCTCCCCGCCTCCCCCCGCATGATCCCCGGCTCCTCGGCCACAGCCCACGATTGCCCGAGAGGTCCCGCAACGCCTACGATCCCTCCATGTTCTCCCGGATTGGCCCGTGTCTCCCGCTCCTGATGTTGCTCGCCGCGTCGCCCCTTGCTGACACCCGGAACTGGCCGGAGTTCTGTGGTCCGGACGGATCGGGTCGCTCGGAATCAAAGCGCCTTCCGCTGACCTGGAACGAAACCAACGGCGTCGCATGGAAGACACCCCTCCACGGCAGGGCCTGGTCCTCGCCCGTCGTCTGGAAGGACCAGGTCTGGGTGACGACCGCCACCGAGGACGGACGGGAACTCTCCGCCATCGCGGTCGACCGGAACTCGGGCCGCATCCTTCACGACCGCGTGCTGTTCCGGGTCGAGAAGCCCCAGTTCGCCCACAAGTTCAACACCTACGCCTCACCCACCCCGGCGATCGAGTCGGGCCGGGTCTATGTGACCTTCGGATCCCCGGGTACCGCCTGTCTCGACACCCGGACCGGCAGGACCCTCTGGGAACGGACCGACTTCGTCTGCAACCACTTCCGCGGCGCGGGATCGTCACCCATCCTCGATGCCGACCGGCTCTACCTGAACTTCGACGGCAGCGACCACCAATACCTGGTGGCGCTCGACAAGAAGACCGGCAAGACCCTCTGGGAGACGCGACGTGGCATCGACTACAAGGACCTCGGGCCCGACGGAAAACCGGACAGCGACGGCGACTGGCGGAAGGCCTACGGGACATGCCGGCTCACGCGCCTCGATGGGGTTCCACAGCTCCTGAGCCAGGGAGCGAAGGCGATGTATGGCTATGATCCATCGACCGGACGCGAACTCTGGCGCGTCGAGGAACGCACCAGCCATTCCGCAGGGACCCGTCCCGCCGTGGGCTTCGGCCTGGCCTTCATCCCGACGGGCTGGTCCCAGGGACAGATCCTCGCGATCCGTCCGGGCAAGGCCGGCGGGGTGATCGACGCCAATGCCGAGATCCCTGCCGACTCCCCCGTGCAGATCGTCTGGCGTTCGAAACGGGGCGTCCCCAAGAAGCCGTCGCTGCTCCTGGTCGACGATCTTCTGTTCGCGATCGACGACAACGGGGTGGCCACCTGCTGGGAGGCCCAGACGGGGAAGATGCTCTGGAACGAACGGGTCGGGGGCAACTACTCCGCCTCGCCGGTGGCCGGGCCGGGTCGGATCTACGTCTGCAGTGAGGAGGGGAAGGTGACGGTCCTGGCCGCGGGCCGGACCTTCCAGAAACTCGCCGAGAACCAGCTCGGCGACGGATTCATGGCCTCGCCCGCGCTCTCGGGCAACAGCCTCATCCTCCGCTCGAAGTCGGCCCTCTACCGCATCGGGAAGGACTGATCGCGGGCGGACCCAGGGACCCGCGCAGAAACGATGGAGACGCACGGGAGGAGGCGGACCGAGACACGTGGTTTTGGGATCGTCGCGGAGACCCGGATCCCTAACGTTCCGGGGTGATCACCCTCTTCCCTTCTGCCCTTCGGCACTCGCTGCTCGCCTTCGTCCTCGCCACCGCCGGCCCGCTCCTCGGAAAGGAGACCCTGTTCGTCGCGACCCCGCTCACCTCCGGCGACTTCACCCAGGGGATCGAAGGGCCCGCCTGTGACCGTGAGGGCAACCTCTACTGCGTCAGCTTCCGCGATGCCCGCAACATCGCCCGGGTGAAGCCGGATGGCACCGCCGAGCTGTTCGTCGCCCTTCCGGAGGGCAGCTGGGGGAACGGGATCCGCTTCGACCCCGCCGGGATGATGTACGTCGCCGACTACACCGGACACAACGTGCTGCGCATCGATCCGAAGACCCGACAGATCCGGGTGCTGGCCCATGACGATCGGATGAACCAGCCCAACGACCTCGCCATCGCCCGGGATGGCACCCTCTACGCCAGCGATCCGAACTGGAAGGCCGGCACCGGTCAGCTCTGGCGGATCACCCCCGACGGCAGGACCCACCGCGAGGCGACCGGCATGGGAACCACCAACGGGATCGAGGTCAGCCCCGACGGCCGCACCCTCTACGTCAACGAGAGCGTCCAACGGGTGATCTGGGCCTTCGACATCGCCCCCGACGGTTCCCTCAGGAACAAACGACGGTTCAAGGAGTTCCCCGACTTCGGGTTCGATGGCATGCGCTGCGATGTCGACGGCAACCTCTACGTCACCCGCCACGCCAAGGGGGTCGTCGCCAGGATCAGTCCCAGTGGGGAGGTCGTCCGGGAAGTGGATGTCCTCGGCAAGAACCCCACCAACCTCTGCTTCGGCGGACCCGATGGCCGGACGGTCTACGTCACCGAGGCCGAGACGAAGCGGCTGG
>CAZZKQ010000538.1:0-2623 GCA_964654875.1 uncultured Verrucomicrobiota bacterium
CCATGGATCGCATCCTCGTCCTCTCGCTCGCCGGCATCGGCGACACGCTGATGGCGACCCCGATCCTCCATGAGCTGCGACTGGGATGCCCGGAGGCCGAGATCGATGTGCTCGTGATGTGGCCCGGGTCCCGGTCCCTGTTGGAGCACAACCCCCACCCCACCGAGGTCTTCCAGCAGTCCTTCATCAGGGCCTCGAAGCTCTCGTCCCTGCGTCTGCTCTGGCGCCTCCGACGTCGCCGGTACGATCTCTCCCTCAACCTGCACCCGCAGGGCCGGAGGGAATACCGGTACATCGCGGCCGCGATCGGAGCCCGTCAGCGCCTGACCCACCGGTACGAGAACCA
Organism: uncultured Verrucomicrobiota bacterium; assembly: GCA_964654875.1. Classification (GTDB taxonomy): domain Bacteria; phylum Verrucomicrobiota; class Verrucomicrobiia; order Limisphaerales; family UBA9464; genus UBA9464. The sequence continues at coordinate 347 of CAZZKQ010000538.1, forward strand.
CGAGCCGTTCGACGACCGGCTCATGACGGCCTCGATCCCCCAGGACTACGCGGTCCATGCCGCCGAGAACAACCGTCGCCTCCTGGACCTTGCCGGCCTGGCGCGTCGGCTGCCGCGTCCGGCCTATGAGCTCTATCTCTCGGCTCCGGAGACGCAGTGGGCCGGGCAGTGGCTGGAGCGCAATGAACTCTCGGGACGGCGTTGGCTCGGACTGCATGTCGGTTCCGGAGGGACGAAGAACCTCGCCCTGCGGCGATGGCCCCTGGAGCGGTTCGAGGAGTTGGCCCGGCGTCTCTCGACGACCCATCCCGGACTGCCGCTGCTGTTCTTCGGAGGACCGGGTGAGGTCGAGGACCATGCCCGGCTGTTCCAGCGGCTCCGGGGAGTCGAGGTGTATTTCCCGGAGGCGCCCTCGCTGCGGCATGCCGCGGCCTTGCTCGGATCGGCCCATGCGTTCCTGAGTGTCGACACCGTGTTCATGCATCTGGCTGCGGCGATGTCGGTGCCGCATCAGTTCGTGATCGAGACCCCGACGGTCAATCCCTGCATCCTGCCGCTCCGGGAGGACTGGACGCTCATCCCGAATCCCGCCGTGGCGGGTCGGAACCTGGAGTTCTACCGATACGACGGTCGTCCGATCGCCGGGAGTCCGGACGAGATCCGGAGGCTGATGGGCTCCGTGACCGTGGAGTCGGTGTGGTCCGCCCTCGCGCCGGTCCTGTGACCGTGTGAGTCTCCTCCCTCCCCACGTCGCCGCGGTCGAAATCGCCGCTTGTCTCGGACCCATCCTCGGGGACGCTTCGCTCCCGGTACCATGAGCGATCTCCTCCAACCCGAACTGCTGAGGAAGCTGGAGCAGATCCAGCTGCTGACGGCGCGTCGGGCCCGGAGCAGCCTCAGGGGTGAGCGCCGCAGCCGGGCACGGGGGCTCAGCGTCGAGTTCGCCGACCACCGCAGCTATGTGGTGGGCGACGATCTCCGGTACCTCGACTGGAACCTCCTCGGGCGGCTGGATCGGCTGTTCCTCAAGCTCTACGAGGAGGACCGGGAGCTGCCTGTCCGCATCTTCCTGGACGCCAGCGAGAGCATGAACTTCGGCACCCCCACGAAGTTCACCCTGGCCCGACGGATCGCCGCGGCGGTGGGATACATCGGGCTCTGCGGATTCGACCGCGTGTCGGTCGAGGTCTTCCCCGCCGCGACGGATCCGCTGGTGGCCGCCCAGAGGCGGGCGCTCCGGCTCGTGCGGGGGAAGCAGTCGAGCCTCGGGTTTTTCCACGACCTGGGTGCCGTCGTCCCCGGGGGTCGGGCCGACCTGAATGCCGCCCTGCGTCGGGGCGCGCTCGAGGCGCGTCAGGCCGGGTTGGCGGTCGTGCTCAGCGACTTCCTCGACGCCTCAGGCTTCGAGGAGGGGCTCACTGCCCTCGTGGGCCGAGGGTTCGAGGTCGTCGCCCTGCAGATCCTGTCGCCCGAGGAACGTGATCCGACCCAGTTCGGCGATCTCCGGCTGGTCGACTCCGAGACGGGACAGGAGGTCGATGTGACCTTTGGTCGGTATCGGCTGAAGGCCTACCAGGAGGGGTTGGAACGTCATGTGGCGCGTCTCCGGGAATTTTGTTCGGCGCGCGGCATCCGATTCCTTAGCGTTCGAAGTGATGCCGATCTCGGGACCCTTCTGTTGAAGGACCTCCGTGTTGGCGCTGTCTGGAGCTGATCCCGGAACCTGTGACCCTGCCATGAACGAGTCTCTTCCCCGCCGTCGACGCCCTGGAGTCTCACGCCGGGGGTTCCTCGGTCTCGGGGCCTCCGCGGCTCTCACCGCGACCGGCTGGACCGCCTGGGCGGCGGATTCCGTGACGCTGCCGTTCGCCAACGGGGAGCGGCCCCTCGTGAAGTATCCGCAGAAGCGGCTCCTCATCCGACTGACCACGCGTCCGCCGCAGCTTGAGACCCCGTTTTCGGTCTTCAACGAAAGCCTGCTGACCCCCAACGACGCCTTCTTCGTCAGCTACCATCTCACCCATGCCCCGCCGGCTCCCGATCTTCTGACCCCCGAGGCCTTCCGGGTTGCGGTCACCGGACAGGTGGCCACGCCGCTGGACCTCTCGGTGGAGGCGCTGAAGACCCGGTTCGAACCGGTCGAGACCGTCGCGGTCCTCCAATGTTCGGGGAACAGCCGGGGTTATTTCCAGCCGCGGGTCGGAGGCGGTCAGCTGGGACACGGCGCCATGGGCTGTGCCCGATGGAAGGGCGTCCGCCTGGCGGATGTCCTCAAGG
>CAZZKQ010000539.1:0-1075 GCA_964654875.1 uncultured Verrucomicrobiota bacterium
TAACGGCCATGGAGCTCGATCCCCAGACCCTCGGCACCCGGGACATGTACGAGTGGATGATCACCACGATCATCCCGCGGCCCATCGCGTGGGTTTCGACGATCTCGCCCGACGGAATTACCAACCTCGCTCCGTTCAGTTTCTTCCAAGGGGTCTGCGCCCGGCCTCCGACCCTTCTGTTCTGTCCAGCGAATGACCGTCGGGGCAATCCCAAGGACACGCTCCGGAACATCCGGGAAACCCGGGAGTTCGTGGTGAACCTCGTCTCGGTGGCCCAGGTGGAGGCGATGACTGCGACGTCGGCCACCCTGCCATACGGGGAGAGCGAGTTTGCCCGGTTTGCCGTGGGACAGGTCCCGTCGTCTCGGGTGCGTCCGCCAAGGGTTTTGGGAAGCCCTGTGGCCTTTGAGTGCGAGCTGGACCGGATCATCGATGTGGGGGAGGGGCCCGTCGCAGGGAACATCGTCCTCGGTCGCATCCTCCGGTTCCATGTCGAGGATGCCGTCCTCGGTCCCGATGGGAAACCCGATCCGGATCGCCTCGGACTGGTGGGCCGCCTGGGGCGGGATGAGTACGCGGAACTGGGCAGCCGTTTCCGGCTTTCGCGGCCCCAATGAGCAGGACCGGTGGCGGCAGTCATTAGGCTTGCGCTGCAGGAGAAGGCTCAAAGAAGTTGTCGGGGGTCACCGACGCGGATGACCGAACAAGTCTAATCAATGATCTCGATCAGTCGGTTGGGTGAAATTCGGGCCGTGATGGCCCGGTTGAGAGCCCATGTCAGGTACCACCGGAGGCTGGTCGTTGCCTATTTCGTCCTGGCGACTGCGGTGGCCCTCTTCGAAACCGCTGGAATCGGCCTGATCATCCCCATGATTTCACTCATGGGGACCGCTCCCGAAGCGGTCAACGGAAACCCTGTCATCCGCTACGCCTCGAAGATCCTGCCCGGTCGCAATGCCTCCGAGTACGTCTGGGTCTTCGGCCTGGTCATCATCGCGGCCATCCTGACGAAGAACATTCTGACCATCCTGAATCGGTACATCATGGCGCGACTCACCTCCGAGCTGACGTCGAG
>CAZZKQ010000539.1:1175-2615 GCA_964654875.1 uncultured Verrucomicrobiota bacterium
GGGGACGTCTTCTCGGGTTTCAGGGTCGTTCGCGGCAATGGTGCGGAAGCCCAGTGCCGTGAGGGATTCATGCGGAGGAACGATGAGCTGATCCAATATGAGGGACGGAGTGCATTCGTCAGTGGAACCCTTTTTCCAGTCACCGAAACGGTGGTCGTCACCGGGACGATTCTGCTGCTGATCCAGTCCAACAGCTGGCTGATCCAGACAGGACGGCTGAGCATCGAAGGCCTCATGACCCTGGGTCTGGGTCTCGTCCGCATGTTCCCGCTGGTCAACCAGTTCTACACCCTCATCGGACAGGCCTTGTATTACAGCGGCGGGGTGGTGGAGTTGCTTCGCTGGCTGGAACTGCCGCGGTTTCCGGAGAAGCCGTTCGGTGATGCGACTCTGGGCCCTGTGACTCAGTCCATCCGGATCGATCACGTCACCGTTGAATACCCCGGAGGCAAGAAAGGCATCGATGATGTCAGCCTCGAGATTCCTGCCGGAACGACCGTGGCTCTGGTGGGCGCCTCCGGATCCGGCAAGACCACGCTGGCAAGCGTCCTCCTTCGACTGCGTGCCCCCACCTCGGGTTCGATCCTCGTCGATGGCGTGGACTATTGGGGGTACTCGCCGTCGTCCTGGCATCGAAGGGTTCGTATGGTCGAGCAGGGCGCGTTCCTTCTGAATGATTCGATCCGGGCGAACATCCTCCTGGGATCCCCGGACGCCACCGAGGAACAGCTGAAGTCGGCGCTCTCGCTGGCCTACCTCGATCCCGTCATCGGTGGCCTGCCCGAGGGGGTCGACTCCCCGGTCGGCGAGGGAGGAGCCCTCCTCTCGGGAGGGCAGCGCCAGCGGGTCTCGATCGCACGCGCCATGATCCAGAATCCCAGCGTGCTGATCCTCGACGAGGCCACCTCGGCCCTCGACAACGTGAGCGAGCGCGAGGTTCAGCTGGCGTTGGATCGGGTACGGGTGGGGAGGACGGTGATCGTGATTGCGCATCGCCTTGGAACCGTGAGGGATGCCGACCTGGTCGTGGTGCTGGAGCAGGGGCGCATCGTGGAGCAGGGCACGTGGGATCAGCTCACCCAGAAGCAGGGCAGGTTCAGCGAGCTTGTGGCCGCATCCCAGTTGCATCAGTAGGTTCCGGTCGTTCGCGGAATTCCCGCTTGCGATCGACGTCCCCTTGAATCCCCCTCCAGCCACTCGCAGGATGTCGCCGTGCGTGTCGTGTCCGGAGTCCTGTGGGTCGCCCTGGTGTCAGGGGTCCTCACCCTCGTGGGCTGCCGTCCCATGCCCCGGGCCGATCTGGTGGTGCTGAACGGCCCCGAGATCGAGACCCTTGATCCCCATGTGCTCACCGGTCAGGCGGATGGACGCGTCTCCGGGGCGCTCTTCGAAGGCCTGACCCGGTTCGACCCTGTCTCCGGTCGCGGCATTCCCGGACTG
>CAZZKQ010000540.1:0-423 GCA_964654875.1 uncultured Verrucomicrobiota bacterium
GGCCTCTCACAGGGCCTCTCACAGGGCCTGAGCCAAGGCCAGATCCTCACCCTCAGGGAAGCCATCCGGGATCTGATCGAAGAACGGTTCGGGCACACGCCACCCGACATCGGGGAGCGCCTTGAACAGGAGGCGGATTCCGGGACACTGAAATCCTGGCTGCGCAGGTCGGCCACCATCGAGTCGGTGGAGGCGTTGAGGACGTTCCTCGAGCACGGCGCCTAGCGACCCTGCCGTTGCCCAGGTCCCGCTTGTCGCCATCTCTATCCTCCGCGTAGCGGCCCTCCGAGTCCCACGGCCGCGGGACGTCCCTTGCGAACCCGGGGAAGGCAGTTCCCCATGAGCCTGCCCCGGGTCACGACCGGACCCAACGGTCGAGGCATGCCTGGGTAGGGCTGTGCTCCGTCACGGCTCCATCTCGAT
>CAZZKQ010000540.1:433-2611 GCA_964654875.1 uncultured Verrucomicrobiota bacterium
GCGTGGCGCACCCGTGAAGGGGGACGGGGTCGTCTGCAGTGTCAGAGGATCCCGGCTGGGCCTGGTCGATCCACTCCACCCTCGCGGTCTAGATGGGGACGACACGGAGGGCGCTACCTGAGGGCGCTCCCGCGCCCCGTGATGCAGTGCCCTGCCTCACCCACCCGTGGACGCCATTGGCATCCGTCTGGAGGCCTCGCCTCCCTTGTCCAGGCTTGTCCGAACCCTGAACACTCAACTCCTCGTTCCTCCGCGCTCCCGTGTCGCCATGTGGGTCCCTCGTTCCTCCGCATGCCCCCAGCAAACCGCTTGCCGGTGTTGGTGTTGGGCCGCTTAAATCACTGCCTTGCACGCGGGCCGCGAACGGCCCGAACGCGGAAACCAACGCCATGTCCTACACCACCTGCACCGTCCCCGCCGGCGGGAAGATCTCCATCGAGTCCGGTCGCCTCGTCGTCCCCGACCGTCCGATCATCCCGTTCATCCGGGGCGACGGCACCGGACCCGACATCTGGGCCGCCTCGGTCCGGGTGCTGGATGCCGCCGTGCAGAAGGCCTACGGAGGCAAGCGGGCCATCGCCTGGATGGAGGTGTTCGCAGGCGAGGAGAGCTTCAAGCGGTTCAACAACTGGCTGCCCGACGATACGGTCACCGCCTTCCGCGAGTTCCTCGTCGGCATCAAGGGTCCCCTCACCACCCCCGTCGGTGGCGGCATCCGATCCCTCAACGTCGCCCTCCGGCAGATGCTCGACCTCTACGTCTGTCTCCGTCCGGTGCAGTATTTCACCGGCGTGCCCAGCCCGGTGAAGCATCCCGAGAAGGTCGACATGGTGATCTTCCGCGAGAACACCGAGGACATCTACGCGGGCATCGAGTACGCCGCCGGCACGCCCGAGGCCCAGAAGGTCCTCGACTTCCTTGCCAAGGAGTTCCCGAAACAGTTCTCCAAGATCCGCTTCGGCACGGTCGACGCCGCCAAGGGATACTGGGACAGCGCCGGCAACACCTCGATGCCGACCGACGTCCGGGTCGGGGTCGGCATCAAGCCGGTCAGCTTCTCCGGAAGCGCCCGGCTCATCCAGAGCGCGATCGAGTATGCGATCCGGAACAACCGCAAGTCGGTCACCCTCGTCCACAAGGGCAACATCATGAAGTTCACCGAGGGCGCCTTCCGCGACTGGGGCTACCAGATCGCCAAGGAGGTCTTCGGGGCGGTGGAGATCGACGGCGGTCCGTGGTGCCGGATCCCCGAGGGCAAGCCCGGTGCCGGCATTGTCATCAAGGACTCCATCGCCGACATCACGCTGCAGCAGGTGCTGACGCGTCCGACCGATTTCGACGTCATTGCCACCCTCAACCTGAACGGCGACTATCTGAGCGATGCTCTCGCGGCCCAGGTCGGTGGCATCGGCATCGCACCCGGCGGCAACATCAACTATGTGACCGGCCACGCCATCTTCGAGGCCACCCACGGCACCGCCCCGAAGTATGCGGGCAAGGATGTCGTGAACCCGGGCTCGGTGGTGCTCAGCGGAGAGATGATGCTGCGCCATCTCGGCTGGACCGAGGCGGCCGACCTCGTGTTGAAGGGCCTGAACGGGGCGATCGGCAGCAAACGGGTCACCTACGACTTCGCGCGACTCATGGAGGGCGCGACGGAGATCAAGTGCTCTGCCTTCGGCGACAACATGATCGCCCACATGGGTTAGCACAGCGCCAAGGGCGGAGGTCCAGGGGCGGGGCGAGGAAGGTTGAGGGTCCAGGTCGGGGTGGCACCTTCCCACGCTGGTTTCCTTGGCTGATCCGCCCGCATCGACTCACACCATGCCGCCTCCCCGACGCTCCGTGTCTGCCACCCAGAAATCCCGCCCCACCCGCGGGGAGACCCGGTTCTTCAACCGGGAACTGAGCTGGCTGGAGTTCAACCAGCGTGTGCTGGACGAGGCGCTGGACGGGCGCAACCCCCTGCTCGAACGCCTGAAGTTCTTCTGCATCGTCAACTCGAACCTCGATGAGTTCTTCGAGGTCCGCGTCGCTGGACTCAAACAGATGGTGTCCGAGGGCCTGTCGGAACCCACCCCGGATGGCCTCACCGCCGCACAGACCCTCCAGAGGGTCCGGGACCGCGTGGGCCGTCTCATCGGCGACGCCAATCGCTGCTGGCGTGAGGGGATCCGG
>CAZZKQ010000541.1:0-2604 GCA_964654875.1 uncultured Verrucomicrobiota bacterium
GCAGCGCGGCCTCGGCGCGGATCATCTCCGCGGAGCTGCCGTCGCATCGGTGCGCGGGAAGAAAGAGGTCGGCGCCGGAGGCCTTGGACTTCTCGGGGTCGGAGGAGAAGGCGCCACAGACGAGTTCGATCTGGCCGTCCATGTTGGCCGCGATGCGGTGGACGGCGCCGATGAAGGCGCCACGACCGCCGCCGACCATGCCGTATCTAATTTTTCTGCTCATGACTTTGGGATGTGGGTTTTGAAACCGGGAGTTGAGTGCGGTGACCTCGGGCTTATAGTCCGCCGACAATTTGCGGGTCAACGAACGACTTGGTTCGTGCCGGTCCGGCGTCGCCCTGGCGGTGCCCATGCTTCCCGCCAATGCCGACATGCTGGTCCATCTCCTCAAATCCAAAATCCACAGAGCCACCGTCACCGCCGCCAGCGTCGACTACGAGGGAAGCCTCACGCTGGCCACCGACCTCATCGAGGCGGCCGGGCTGCTGCCCTACGAACGGATCCTGTGCAGCAACATGGCCAACGGAGCCCGTTGGGAGACCTATGTGATCGAGGGACCCCGAGGGTCGGGCGCCGTGGAGCTGAACGGCGCGGTGGCGCACCTCGGAAAACCCGGGGATCAGGTGACCATCATGTCCTTCACCGAGATCGAGTCCCATCAGGCGGCGGCACACCAGCCGACGGTCATCGTGCTCGATCCGCAGAACCGCATTTCCAAGCGACGCGGCCTCTAGGTCCGTCTGCCGAGATTCCCAGCCCCACAACCGAACAGCGCATCATGCCGACATTCACAGCAGCCCAGGTGGCCGAACGGCTCGGAGGACAGGTGGTGGGCGATTCCTCGGTGGAGCTCCATGGATTTGCCGCTGCCGATTCCGCAAGGCAGGGCGACCTCACGTTCGCCGAGAACGAGACGTACTTTCACAGGGCCGACCACAGCGCCGCCTCGGCGATCCTGGTCACCGGCCTGCATGCCTCCACCTCGGGCAAGACGCTCATCTGCGTCACCAATGCCCGGAACGCCTTCGCCCAGGTCCTGCCGCTCTTCTTCCCGGAACCCGTCTTCCCGCCCGGACGCCACCCCTCGGCCGTCGTCGCCGATTCCGCGATCGTCGACCCCTCGGCCCACATCGGACCGGGCTGTGTCGTGGGCGAACGGGTCCGGATCGGTGCCGGTGTGGTGCTCCAGGCGCAGGACTTCGTCGGCGACGATTCCGTCCTCGGGGACCACGTTCGCCTGTTCCCCCACGTCACCCTGTATCCACGCTCCCTGCTGGGACGTCGTGTCCGTGTCCACTCCGGGACCGTCATCGGCGCCGATGGGTTCGGCTATGTGTTCGACCAGGGACAGCACCGCAAGGTTCCCCAGGTGGGCCAGGTGATCCTCCACGACGACGTCGAGATCGGAGCGAATGTCACCATCGATAGGGCCGCCCTCGGTGCCACGGTGATCGGCAAGGGCACCAAGATCGACAACCTCGTCCAGATCGCCCACAACGTCACCATCGGCGAACACTGCATCATCGTCGCCCAGGTCGGCATCGCCGGCAGCACCAAGATCGGCAACTACACCACCATCGCGGGCCAGGTGGGCATCGCGGGACACCTCCGGATCGGGGACCAGGTCACGATCGCGGCGCAGTCGGGCGTGATGAACCACATCCCCGAGGGACAGAAATGGATGGGCACTCCCGCCCAGCCGGACCGGGTCATGAAGCGCCAGTGGCTCGCCGCCGAACGTCTGCCCGAACTGCTGCGCCGAGTCGGGGAGCTCGAACGGCAGCTTGCCGAACGCGGCAGCGGCTCCACCGGGAGCTAGAACCCTCCAGGAGTCTCCCGTGTCCTCCCGGAACGTCGTCTACTTCGACCTCGAGACCCAGAAGTCGGCCGAGGAGGTCGGCGGCTGGGATCGCATCCGCGACATGCGGATGAGTCTCGGCGTCACCTACTCGACCACCCGCGGTGGCTACCGGATCTATCCCGAATCCCAGGTCGACGAACTGCTCCGCGAACTCCAGCGAGCCGATCTCGTCGTCGGATTCAACCATCTCCGCTTCGACTACGAGGTCCTCCACGGCTACACGCCCTTCGATCTGACCCAACTCCCGACGCTCGACATGATGGTGGATCTGAAGGAGCGGCTGGGGCACCGGCTGGGACTGGATTCGATCGCCGAGGCCACCTTCGGACTGAACAAGACCAGCGAGGGGCTCCAGGCCATCGAATGGTTCCGTGAGGGCAGGATGGCGGAGATCGCCGAATACTGCTGCTTCGATGTGAAGCTCACGAAGCTCGTCCACGAGTTCGGGGTGCAGAACCGCCAGCTGTTCTACAAGAACCGCTTCGGGGCCCTGCTCTCGGTCGCCGTCGACTGGAAGCCCTGAATCCGCTTGCGGGTCGGCCCTAGTGCCAGACTCCAAGCGTCCGGAGCACCGCCCGGGTCCGTGGAACCTCATGGGTGCGGAACAGGTCTGTCTTACCCAGCGCGGCCAGCACCGCGAAGAACGGTTCCGCCGAGCGGACCTCGTCCCCGAAGCACTCGAACGCGTGGGGCAGGGCATGGCAGGTCGGCCAGCCGAGGGTCCGCAGGCGGAAGGTGTTCAG
>CAZZKQ010000542.1:0-2601 GCA_964654875.1 uncultured Verrucomicrobiota bacterium
CTGGGCGATGGATACGGTCGATGTTGCAAGCGGGGATCCAGCACCGGGACCCATCGCGGATGTCAGATAGGCGGTCACGGTCGAACCGGACCGGGTATCCCCGAGGAATGCCGAGATCCTGACGTCGGTGTATGCAACGGATTGCGACCAGCCCATGACCTCGGCCTGCTGCTTGGAAGTTCCGACGACGAAGGAGCGTTGGCTGGGGGGCGGCAGCGTCCCGCTCAGATCTGAGATGTCGACCATCGTCGCGGCTGTCGTTGGGAGTACCAGGCGGGCTGAGGCGATGATCCAGGAGAAGTGATGGGTGGTGGGTGACATGGACTTTGCGGAGTGGGTGGAGAGTGAACTCTACAGTGGGGGAGGTCTTTGTGACCGTGGGTGGAATCCTTCCGTGAAGTCCCTCCCGGGTTCCAGATCCAAGGGTTTCTACTGCTGGACGAAGTAGCTGAGGTGCTCGAGCTCGATGGCGAGGTTGACGTTCTTCACCATGACGGTGTCGGGCACCGACAGGATGGACGGGGAGAAGTTGAGGATTCCGGAGATGCCGGCATCGACCAGCTGGTTGGCCACGGCCTGGGCCGCCGCGGCGGGGACCGTGAGCACGGCCATCTTCACGCCGTGGTCCCGGATCACGCGGGGCAGGCGATCCATCCCGTACACCGGAGTCTTGAGGGGACGATCCCGTTCCCGGTGGGGCTCGGCGTCGAAGGCCGCGATGAGCTCGAAGCCCTCCTGCTCGAATCCCCTGTAGCTGAGGAGAGCGGTTCCGAGGTGGCCAGCCCCGATCAGGACGACTGGTTGGAGGCGGTTGGTTCCAAGGAGGTCGCCGATCATCGTCGACAGCTGATCGACATCATATCCGAGTCCACGGGTGCCGAACTGCCCAAAATAGGTGAGGTCCTTCCGCAGCTGGGTCGATTTCACGCCGGCGGCGCTGGCCAGAGCCTCGCTGCTCACCGTCTGGATCTGGTTCTGCTTCAGCCGCTGGAGGCAGCGCATGTAGATCGACATCCGATAGATGGTCTTCGGCGGAATGACGGGACGGATGTTCCTTGTGGCGGACTCGGTTCGATCCTTCTTCTGGGGGGCCATCGGTGGGGAGGCTCTGGGTTCTAGTCCACAAACACGAACTCGTTGGCGCTCAGCAGGACCTGGGCGTAGCGCTGCCATGGATCCAGCGGAGCCTGGGTTTTGAGGGGTCCGCCAAAATCGCGGGCAGACCTCCATGCCGTCTCGGCACCCGCGGGTGGGTCGAGTCGCTGGATCGTGGGCGCCCAGCGGAACGAGTCCGAGTTCTCGCTGGTCCTGGGTTCCACCAGGAAATCAAGGGTCTCGCCTGGCTCCACGGTCACCCAGCCGAGCTCTGCGGCGGCCTTGCCGTGGGCGACGGCCCATTCGGCCAGCTGACCCCGGCGGCTCGAGACGATCCGGCCGATGACACCATCACCCTCCTGTGCGGGATGCTCCAGGTCGCCCTCGATCCGGACCACACCCTTGAATGGGGAAGTCCAGCGACGGATCGCTGCGTTCTGGGTGCCTGAACCCGGATGCCCGCCCTTGGCGTCCAGCATCGTCCAGAGTCCCGTCTCTGAAGGGAGCTTCGGATCCCACTGCCACGCCTTGCCGGTGAAGTGGGGCAGCGGACGCCATCCCTCCACCTGACCGGTCGACGGGTTGAACCCACCGGTCCCATAGGACCAGGCCGCCGCCGGAGGCGGTTCCGGCAGCGGGGCCTTTGGGCGGGCCAGGAAGTCGAGGCCCAGCTGGATCTCCGGCCCCGACGGATCCCGCTGGTAGGCGAGCTGGTACAGCCTGCGGATCCGGTCGGCTGGCTTGGCCACGGTGACGACGTCGGGGCGCTCCGTGAAGTCGCGGGCCCGATCCGCGAGGAATGGACTGTTCATCAGGAACAGCGCCTGCTGCGGCGTCGTGGTCTGGAACCGGAGGGGCGAGGTGGTATCGGGGCTCGCGAAATCGAAGGCCCGGAGCAGTCCGGGCAGGTTCTGCCGATCGATGAAGCCATACAGCGTCCGTCGCGGCGTCGAGGTCTCCTCGAACATCGGAACAGGTTGGCCTCCGATGTTGGCATCCAACCTTCCGGACACCCACAGAAGGCTGTCCCGCAGGGCCTCGAAATCGAGGCGTTGTCGGTTCATGCGCCACAGCAGGGTGTTGTTCGGATCGACCGATTCCCCGCGCTCGAATCGGGCGCGGCCCGAGGAGTCCTCCGGATCGCTGCGCTGCCGGTAGGTGTCCGACGACAGGATGTAGCGGTGCAGGGCCTTCAGGGACCACCCGTGGTCCATGAACCAGACCGCCAGGTGGTCGAGCAGTTCAGGATGGGTCGGTTTTTCGCCCCGCACGCCAAAGTCGCTCGGGGTCTGGACCAGGGGTGCACCGAAGTGCCACATCCAGACCCGGTTCACGAGCACCCGGGCCGTGAGCGGGTTGTCCCGGCTGGCGATGGCTTGGGCGAGCTCGAGCCGGCCGCTGCCCCGGGTGAATGCAGGGCGTTGGGTCCCGCTGAGGATGCCGAGGAATTGCCGCGGCACCTTGGCCCCCGGGTTGCCCGGATTGCCGCGCTTGAACAAGACGGGC